>NZ_JBEOXR010000004.1:0-265263 GCF_040296665.1 Streptomyces sp. NPDC002057 | reverse complement strand
GGTGCCTTCTCCGCCTGCTTGCGCGGGCTCAAGGAGGCCCGCGGCGACTGGATCGTCGGCCGCCGGCTCGCCGGCGGCCGCCCGGTGATGGGCATCTGCGTCGGCATGCAGATCCTCTTCGCCCAGGGCATCGAGCACGGCGTGGAGACCGAGGGCCTCGACGAGTGGCCCGGTACGGTCGAGCCGTTGAACGCCCCCGTCGTCCCCCACATGGGCTGGAACACCGTCGACACGCCCGCGGACAGCCAGCTGTTCGCCGGACTCGACGCCGACGCCCGGTACTACTTCGTGCACTCCTACGCGGTGCGCGAGTGGACCCTGGAGGTCGGCAACGTCAACATGCGCGCCCCCAAGGTCAGCTGGGCCACCCACGGTGAGCCCTTCGTCGCGGCGGTCGAGAACGGCGCCCTGTGGGCGACCCAGTTCCACCCCGAGAAGTCCGGCGACGCCGGCGCCCAGCTCCTCACCAACTGGATCGGAACCCTGTGACCGTGTCGCCGAGCAGCACGCTCGAACTCCTCCCCGCCGTCGACGTC
This sequence comes from Streptomyces sp. NPDC002057, assembly GCF_040296665.1. NCBI lineage: Bacteria > Bacillati > Actinomycetota > Actinomycetes > Kitasatosporales > Streptomycetaceae > Streptomyces > Streptomyces sp. NPDC002057. Next base: position 264,727 of record NZ_JBEOXR010000004.1, on the reverse strand, counting down.
CGCGACGGCCAGGCCGTCCGTCTCGTGCACGGTGAGTCCGGCACCGAGACCTCCTACGGCTCCCCCCTGGAGGCGGCCCTCTCCTGGCAGCGCTCCGGCGCCGAGTGGCTCCACCTCGTCGACCTCGACGCCGCCTTCGGCACCGGCGACAACCGCCTGCTGATCGCCGAGGTCGCCCGGGCCATGGACATCAAGGTCGAGCTCTCCGGCGGCATCCGCGACGACGCCTCCCTCGCGGCCGCCCTCGCCACCGGCTGCACCCGGGTCAACCTGGGCACCGCCGCCCTGGAGACCCCCGAGTGGGTCGCCAAGGTCATCGCCGAGTTCGGCGACAAGATCGCCGTCGGCCTCGACGTCCGCGGCACCACCCTGCGCGGCCGCGGCTGGACCCGCGACGGCGGCGATCTCTACGAGACGCTCGCCCGCCTCGACTCCGAGGGCTGCTCCCGCTACGTCGTCACCGACATCGCCAAGGACGGTACCCTCCAGGGCCCCAACCTGGAGCTCCTGAAGAACGTCTGCGCGGCCACCGACAAGCCCGTCGTCGCCTCCGGCGGCGTCTCCTCCCTGGACGACCTGCGCGCCCTGTCCGGCCTGGTCCCGCTGGGCGTCGAGGGCGCGATCGTCGGCAAGGCGCTCTACGCCGAGGCGTTCACCCTGGAAGAGGCGCTGGAGGCGGTGGCTTCCGTATGACCGACGGCGTGAAGCGGGTCGTCACCGGCGCTCCCTGGGAGGAGCAGTTCGGCTACTCCCGCGCGGTGGAGCTGCCGAACGGTCTGGTCCTGGTCTCCGGCTGTACGTCGGTGGTCGGCGGCCAGATCGCCGGGGGAGGCCCCTACGAGCAGGCGATCAACTCCTTCAACGTGGCCTTCGACGCGCTGGGGAAGCTGGGCCTGGGCGCGGAGGACGTCGTCCGCACCCGGATGTACATCACCCACGCCCGGGACGTGGACGAGGTCGGCCGCGCGCACAAGGAGCTGTTCGACACCGTCCGCCCCGCCGCGTCGATGATCATCGTCTCCGGCTTCGTCGACCCGAGCCTGGTCGTCGAGGTCGAGGTCGAGGCCTACCGGGGTGAGGGCGCGTGAGCCTCGCCGTACGCGTGATCCCCTGCCTGGACGTGGACAACGGCCGGGTCGTCAAGGGCGTCAACTTCCAGAACCTGCGGGACGCGGGCGACCCCGTCGAGATGGCGAAGCTGTACGACGCCGAGGGCGCCGACGAGCTGACCTTCCTCGACATCACCGCCTCCTCCGGCAACCGGGAGACCACCTACGACGTGGTGCGCCGCACCGCCGAGCAGGTCTTCATCCCGCTCACGGTCGGCGGCGGTGTCCGCGCGGCCGAGGACGTCGACAAGCTGCTGCGGGCCGGGGCCGACAAGGTGGGCGTCAACACCGCCGCCATCGCGCGCCCCGAGCTGATCCAGGAGATCGCGGAGCGGTTCGGCCGCCAGGTCCTCGTCCTGTCGGTCGACGCCCGGCGGACGGCCTCGGGCTCCTTCGAGGTGACGACGCACGGTGGCCGCCAGGGCACCGGCATCGACGCCGTCGAGTGGGCGCACCGGGCCGCCGAGCTGGGCGCGGGGGAGATCCTGCTCAACTCGATGGACGCCGACGGGACGAAGGACGGCTACGACACCGAGATGATCGCGGCCGTGCGCAAGCACGTCACGGTGCCGGTGATCGCCTCCGGCGGGGCGGGCAAGCTCGCCGACTTCGCGCCCGCGGTGGCCGCGGGCGCCGACGCGGTGCTCGCCGCCTCCGTCTTCCACTTCGGTGATCTGCGGATCTCGCAGGTCAAGGACGCGCTGCGGGAGGCGGGCCGACCGGTCCGCTGAGCGCGCGGGTGAGGGCTCCCCCCCGGGAGCCCTCACCCTTTGCGCAGATGCGCAGGATTATTTGTGCAATTCTCGTTGCGCAAGTTTTCCTTCGTATCTAGGGTCGGTGTCATGACCTCGCCGGAGAACCGCCGCATCACCGATCTCGGCACCCTCAAAGCCATCGCGCACCCGCTGCGGATGCGCCTCTACCGCGCCCTCTTCGTGGCCCGCACCGCCACCGCCTCCCAGCTCGCCGACCAGGTCGACGAGGCCGTCTCGCTCGTCAGCTACCACCTGCGCAAACTCGCCGACCACGGCCTCATCGAAGAGGCCGAGACCCAGTCCACGGACGGCCGCGAACGCTGGTGGCAGCCCGCCTCCTACGGCATCAGCGTCCAGGAGGAGGACATCCGAGGCACCCCCGAACTGGTCGCCGCGAGCGACGCCTTCGGCCGCACCGTCAACGAACAGCGCGTCGAACTCCACCGGCGCTTCCTCGACGAACGGCTCACCTGGTCCGACACCTGGCGCTCCGCCTCCGTCAGCGGCGAGTGGCTGCCCCGCCTCACCGCCGCCGAACTCACCGCCCTCGGCGCGGAGCTCGAAGCCGTCCTCCAGAAGCACGACCGGGCGGCCCGCGCCGCCGAGGCGGCCGGCGACACCGAGGGCCGGGAGAACGTGGCCGTCCACCTCCACGCGTTCCCCTACCGCTCATGACGGCGACCCTGACCACCACCGTCGAGCGCCCCGCCCACCGCGACCGCAACGTCCTGCGCTGGCTCGGCGCCTACACCGCCTCCACCACCGGCGACATGGTCTACCACCTGGCCCTCTCCTGGGCCGCCGTACAGAACGGCACCCCCGCGCAGGCCGGCCTGGTCCTCTCCCTCAGCGCCGTCATGCGCGCCCTCCTCATGCTCGGCGGGGGAGTGGTCGCCGACCGCTTCGGGCCCCGGCGGATCGTCATAGCCTCCGACGCCGTCCGCTGCGTCGTCGTCCTCGGCATCGCCGCCGTCCTCGCGCTCGCCTCTCCCGGGCTCTGGGTCCTCGCCGCCGTCGCCCTCGTCTTCGGAGCCGTGGACGCCCTGTTCATGCCCGCCGTCGGCGCCCTGCCGCCACGGATCGCCGCCCCCCGGCAGCTCGCCGGGGTCCAGGGCATGCGGGGCCTCGCCTACCGGATCTCGGTGCTGCTCGGCGCCCCGCTCGGCGGGCTCGCGGTCGCCCTCGGCGGAGCGGCCGCCGCGTTCGGCGCCGCCGGACTCCTCTTCGCCTTCTCACTGCCCCTGCTGCTGGCGCTCCGGCTCTCCCCGCTGCCCAGCGACGGCACGGCGCGGGCGAGGAGCACCGCCCTGCGCGACCTGACCGACGGCCTGCGCTACCTCCGCCGCCACCGCGTCCTCGGCCCGCTGGTCGTCGTCATCGCCCTCAGCGACCTCGGCTTCGTCGGCCCCCTCAACGTCGGCCTCGCGCTCCTCTCCGAGGCGCGCGGCTGGGGCGCCGCCGGCATCGGCTGGATCCTGGCCGGATTCGGTACGGGAGCGGGGGCCGCGTCCCTGCTCCTGACCGTACGGGGGCACGTCCCGGGCGCCGGGCGCGTGCTCTCCTGGACCATCGCCCTCGGCGCGGTCTCGATCGGCGCCCTCGCGTACGTGCCGCGGCTCCCCGTCGCCGTGGCCGTGTCGGTCACCGTCGGACTGCTCGCCGGACTCAGCGGCGCCCTCTGCGGAGCGCTCACCCAGACCGAGTGCGACCCCGCCTACCTGGGCCGGGTCACCTCGGTCACCACCTTCTTCAGCCTGGGCGTCGCCCCGCTGAGCTTCCCGCTCGTCGGCGCGGCCGTCGGAGCCTGGGGCCCCGCGCCCGTCTTCACCGCCTGCGCCGCCGTCTGCGCCCTCGGCGGGGTCTACGGCCTCTCGGTGAAGGCCCTGCGGCGCGCGGAGCTGCCCCGGGGCTGAGCCCGCCGGAACGGCGGCCGGGCGGCCCGGAGCCGACCGCTCAGAGCCCCAGCCGCTTCGTCTCCCGCAGCCGCTCGATCGCGTCCGGCTCACCCTCCAGGGCCACCTTCGCCGAGGCCTGGCGTCCGTACAGGTACATCGTGAGCTCGCCCGGCTCCCCGGAGGCCGTCACCACCGGGGTGCCGCGGTGCGCCACGACCGTCTGGCCGTTCGGCCGGCGCAGCACCAGGCCCACCGGCACCTTCCGGCCGAGCAGACGGGCCGAGCGCTCCAGCCGCGACCAGAGGGCGTCCGCGAAGACGGGGTCGAGCTCGCGCGCCGACCAGTCCGGCTGGGCCCGGCGCACGTCCTCGGCGTGGACGTAGAACTCGACGACGTTCGCCCCCTCGTCCACCTGCTTGATGGTGAACGGCGAGAACCGCGGCGGACCCGTCCGGATGAGCTGGATCAGCTCCTCGTACGGCTTGTCGGCGAACTCCGCCTGCACCCGGTCCTGCCGGTCCCTCAGCGCCGGTACGAGCGAACCGGCCGCCGCGTCCGGCCGCCGCTCCCGCACCACCACATGGGCCGCCAGGTCCCGGGTCAGCCAGCCCTCGCAGAGCGTCGGCGCCTCGGGGCCGGCCGCCTCCAACAGGTCGGCGAGCAGAAGCCGTTCACGTTTGGCATGGGTCGACATGTCCGCCAGCGTACGGTGGCCGCCACCGGTCCGCCCAGTGGACGCCCGCCGAACGCCACCCCCGAGGGCGGCACAATGGCACCATGAGCAGCAATCTCGACCCGGCCATCTCCGCCCGGCTCAAGCGCAGCCCGGACGGGCTCGTCCCCGCCATCGCCCAGCAGTACGACACCGGCGAGGTGCTGATGCTCGGCTGGATGGACGACGAGGCCCTCCACCGGACCCTCACCACCGGCCGCTGCACCTACTGGTCCCGCAGCCGCCAGGAGTACTGGGTCAAGGGCGACACCTCCGGGCACGTCCAGCACGTCAGGTCCGTCGCCCTCGACTGCGACGCCGACACCGTCCTCGTCAAGGTCGACCAGGTCGGAGCCGCCTGCCACACCGGCGCCCGCACCTGCTTCGACGCCGACGTGCTCCCCGTATCCGAGTAGGGTCTGGCGCCATGGATCTCGACACCTTCCGCAAGCTGGCGGCCGACCGCCGCGTCATCCCCGTCAGCCGCCGGCTGCTCGCGGACGGCGACACCCCGGTCGGGCTCTACCGCAAGCTCGCCGCCGAACGGCCCGGCACCTTCCTCCTCGAATCCGCGGAGAACGGCCGCAGCTGGTCGCGCTACTCCTTCATCGGAGTCCGCAGCGACGCCACCCTCACCGTCAAGGACGGCGAGGCCCACTGGCTGGGTACCCCGCCCGTGGGCGTCCCCACCGGCGGCGACCCGCTCCAGGCCCTGCGCGCCACCGTCGAGACCCTGCACACCCCGCGCGACCTGGCCTCCGGCATGCCCCCGTTCACCGGCGGCATGGTCGGCTACCTCGGCTACGACATCGTCCGCCGCCTGGAGAAGATCGGCGACTCCACCCGGGACGACCTGAAGCTCCCCGAGCTGACCATGCTCCTCACCAGCGACCTCGCCGTCCTCGACCACTGGGACGGCTCGGTCCTGCTGATCGCCAACGCGATCAACCACAACGACCTGGAGACCGGGGTCGAGGAGGCGTACGCCCACGCCGTCGCCCGTCTCGACGCCATGGAGGCCGACCTGGCCCGCCCGGTCGCCACCGCCCCCACCGCCCTGCCCTCCTCCGCGCTCCCCGAGTTCTCCGCGCTCTGGGGCGGTCCCGCCTACCAGGACGCCGTCGAGGACATCAAGGAGCGCATCCGGGCCGGCGAGGCCTTCCAGGTCGTGCCCTCGCAGCGGTTCGAGACCCCGTGCACCGCCTCCGCGCTCGACGTCTACCGGGTCCTGCGGGCCACCAACCCGTCCCCGTACATGTACCTCTTCCGCTTCGAGAACGGCTTCGACGTCGTCGGATCCAGCCCCGAGGCCCTCGTCAAGGTCGAGGACGGCCACGCGCTGCTCCACCCCATCGCCGGCACCCGGCACCGCGGCGCCACCCCGCAGGAGGACCACGACCTCGCCGAGGAGCTGCTCGCCGACCCCAAGGAGCGCGCCGAGCACCTCATGCTCGTCGACCTCGGCCGCAACGACCTCGGCCGCGTCTGCACGCCCGGCTCCGTCGAGGTCGTCGACTTCATGTCCGTCGAGCGCTACTCGCACGTCATGCACATCGTCTCCACCGTGACCGGCGAGGTCGCCGAGGGCAGGACCGCCTTCGACGTCCTCACCGCCTGCTTCCCGGCCGGCACCCTCTCCGGCGCGCCCAAGCCCCGCGCGATGCAGATCATCGAGGAGCTCGAACCCTCCCGGCGCGGCCTCTACGGCGGATGTGTCGGTTATCTCGATTTCGCCGGCGACGCGGACACGGCCATCGCCATCCGCACCGCCCTGCTCCGCGACGGAACCGCGTATGTGCAGGCCGGAGCCGGTGTCGTCGCCGACTCCGACCCCGTCGCCGAGGACAACGAGTGCCGCAACAAGGCCGCGGCCGTCCTCCGCGCCGTCCACACCGCCAACCGGATGAACGACCACTGAGCCCGTAGGGGATAGTGGGGTACGTGAGTGCCGTACCCGTACCCCAGCCCCGGGCCGCCCGCGCGGCCGTCCCCACCGGCGGCCGCCGCAGCCTGGCCGCGGCCCTCCTCCTCGGCGCCCTCGGCGCCACCGTCGTCCTGCTCTCCGCCGGACAGATCTGGGCGGAGGGCACCGCGTCCGTCGGCGGCGGCAGCGTCCCCGTCGAGGCCGACGGCGGCACCGTCACCGGCGTCCCGACCGCCCTCGCGATCGTCGGCCTCGCCGCGCTCTTCGCCGTCTTCGCCGTCCGCCGCACCGGCCGCACCCTCGTCGCCGCGCTCCTCGCGCTCAGCGGCGCCGGAGCCGCGCTCGCCGCGGTCCTCGGCGCCTCCGACAGCGCCGCGCTCAACGCCGAGGCCGCCCGCATCAGCGGCGACACGGCCGCCGCCGTCGCCGGCCTGACCCACACCGTCTGGCCGTACGTGACCGCCGCGGGAGCCGTCCTCATCCTGCTCGCCGGCCTCTTCGCACTGCGCTTCGGCAAGAGCTGGCCCGCGATGGGCGGCCGCTACGAGCGCTCCGGCGCCCCGCGCGCCGCACGCAAGGCACCGACGACCGACCCCGACCGGCCCGAGGACCTGTGGAAGGCCCTGGACCGCGGTGAGGACCCCACCCAGGGCACGTGACGGGGGAACCCGCCGCGACGCGTGATCGTCCCGGTACCCCCGATTCACCCTCGCGCGCCCACGTGCGGGACAATGAGCGCCGAGAGTCCGCGCACGCGAGACCTCACCATCGAGCAACTGCAACGAGGAGCAACTCATGGCGGGCAGCGCCCACGGACACACCCCGGCCGCCTGGACCGGTGTCATCATCTCCTTCATCGGCTTCTGCATCGCCGGGGTCTTCATGGTGGCCGCCAACCAGCCCGGTTTCTGGGCGGGCGTGGGCGTCATCGTGCTCGGCGGCATCGTCGGCGGCGCGATGAGGGTCGCCGGCCTCGGCATGCCGAAGGAGTCGGCGGCCGTCGCGGCCGCCCGTGAGGCCGCGACCGCGACCGCGCGGGCCCGCGCCTGACGCCACACGACGCATCCGAGAGCGCAGTCCGGCGGTGCCGGGCTGCGCTCCCGCGCGTCCGGGGCGAGAATCACCGGGTGGACCCGCAGCCGACGGCCGGAGCCGTGACCGACGCATCCAGCACCCGACCGGGTGAACCTGTCCCACCGGGTGAACCGACGACGCGGGACGCCGCCGCCCACCCCGGCGCCCCGGACCCGCCGCACGCCCCCGCGTGGCCGGCCGGCCCCGAGGCGGACCGCGGGCCCGTACCGCAGGGTGGCGGGCCCCTGCCGCCCCCCGCCCGGCCGCTCGCGCTCCGGCTGGTCGCGCCGGTCGCCGCCCTCGCCGGGGTCGCCGCCGCCTTCACGTACGTCGGGACCGTCGACCCCAACGAACCCGGGCACTACCCCGTCTGCCCGCTGCTCCGCTTCACCGGCGTCCTCTGCCCCGGCTGCGGCGGGCTCCGCAGCGCCCACGCCTTCGTCCACGGCGACCTCCCGGCCGCCCTCGGGGCCAACGCCCTCGCCGTCGTCGGCTACGGACTCTTCGGCGTCCTCGTCGTCCTCTGGCTGATTCGCGCCTTCCGCGGGGTGCCCATGCGCCTCGCGGTCTCCCCGGCCTGGTGGTGGGGGATCGGGGCCGTCCTCGCCCTCTTCACCCTGGTCCGGAACCTTCCCTTCGGCTCCGCACTGGCCCCCTGAGGGCCCGTACGGCACCGCGGGGACCCGCTCAGGAGTCCCAGCAGATGGGACGCCACTCCGGTCGATGCGAGTCCGGGGCCGTCCTGCGGATAGGATCGATGTGGCTGAACCTGGTTCCTCATCACCATCACCGTCCCGGAAGGGGGCCCCTCGCGTGAGTGTGCTCGACGAGATCATCGAAGGCGTACGCGCCGACCTCGCAGAGCGGCAGGCGCGGGTCACCCTCGACGAGCTCAAGGAGCGCGCCGCCAAGGCGCCGCAGGCCAAGGACGGCGTCGCCGCTCTCCGCGGCGACGGCGTCAAGGTGATCTGCGAGGTCAAGCGCTCCAGCCCGTCCAAGGGCGCGCTCGCCGCGATCGCCGACCCCGCCGCCCTCGCCGCGGACTACGAGGCGGGCGGCGCCGCCGTCATCTCGGTCCTCACCGAGCAGCGCCGCTTCGGCGGCTCGCTCGCGGACCTGGAGGCCGTCCGGGCCCGGGTCGACATCCCGGTCCTGCGCAAGGACTTCATCGTCACCGCGTACCAGCTCTGGGAAGCACGGGCGTACGGAGCGGATCTCGCGCTCCTCATCGTCGCCGCCCTGGAGCAGGAGGCACTCGTCTCCCTCATCGAGCGCGCCGAGTCCATCGGGCTCACCCCGCTCGTCGAGGTCCACGACGAGGACGAGGTCGAGCGTGCCGTCGACGCGGGCGCCCGGATCATCGGCGTCAACGCGCGGAACCTCAAGACCCTCAAGGTCGACCGCTCGACCTTCGAGCGCGTCGCCCCCGAGATCCCCGCGCACATCGTCAAGATCGCCGAGTCCGGTGTCCGCGGTCCGCACGACCTCATCGCCTACGCCAACGCCGGCGCGGACGCCGTCCTCGTCGGCGAGTCCCTCGTCACCGGGCGCGACCCGAAGGCCGCCGTCGCCGACCTGGTCGCCGCCGGCGCCCACCCGGCCCTCCGGCACGGCCGGAGCTGACACCTTGACGACCGCGCGCCGCGCCACGCCGACCGCCCTGGGCCTCGCCCCGGGCGGCCCGGTCGTGCCCGCGGACGTCGCGGTGGGGCGCCGCGGCCGTCTCCGGTCCGCCGCCGCGCCCGTCTCCAAGCACGCCCCCCTGGCCCGGGGCTGCCGACCGCGTGGCTGCCGCGCGCCCGCCCGCCGTGTCCACGGCCGCCGGGTGCGGTACGTCATCGGCTCCGAGCCCGGCCAGGTCAACGGCATGCGATGGCGCCCGCGCCTCGCGCGCACCTCCACGAACTGACGCAGCCGCTCGACCACCGAGGCCTCTGCGCCCGTGACCCCACCGTCGCCCCCCCCGTGTGGGCAATCGTCCCGCATGGCGGGACGGGTGGGCACACGGGACGGCGCGCCCGGCGGCGCCTCCGCTCCTTGTGCCTGGGCCCGCACCCCTTTGTGCGCCGTGCACGGGGTGCGGGTCCAGGCCCGGAAGCCTGGGCCCGGCCAGGGGCGCCGTTCCGTTGTGCCCACCCGTTCCGCCCCGGCGGAACGAATGCCCACAACGGTCCGGGGCCAGGATCCGGTGATCGTCCCGCCGTTCGTGAGACGCTCGCGCGCACATCGTGACCATCGACCGCACGTCACACGGGGCACCCGCCCCGCGAGGAGCATCCGCATGTCCAGCGAGTTCTTCATTCCCGACCCGGAGGGTCAGGTCCCCAGCCCCGAGGGCTACTTCGGCGCCTACGGCGGCAAGTTCATCCCGGAGGCGCTTGTCGCCGCCGTCGACGAGGTCGCCGTCGAGTACGACAAGGCCAAGTCCGACCCCGAGTTCGCCCGCGAGCTCAACGACCTGATGGTCAACTACACGGGCCGGCCGAGCGCCCTCACCGAGGTGCCCCGGTTCGCCGAGCACGCCGGCGGCGCCCGGATCTTCCTCAAGCGCGAGGACCTCAACCACACCGGCTCGCACAAGATCAACAACGTGCTCGGCCAGGCCCTCCTGACCAAGCGCATGGGCAAGACCCGGGTCATCGCGGAGACCGGCGCCGGCCAGCACGGCGTGGCCACCGCCACCGCCTGCGCCCTCTTCGGCCTCGACTGCACCATCTACATGGGCGAGGTCGACACCCAGCGCCAGGCCCTCAACGTGGCCCGGATGCGGATGCTCGGCGCCGAGGTCGTCGCCGTGAAGTCCGGCAGCCGTACCCTCAAGGACGCCATCAACGAGGCGTTCCGCGACTGGGTCGCGAACGTGGACCGGACGCACTACCTGTTCGGCACCGTCGCGGGCCCGCACCCCTTCCCCGCGATGGTCCGCGACTTCCACCGGGTCATCGGCGTCGAGGCCCGCCGCCAGCTCCTGGAGCGCGCCGGCCGCCTCCCCGACGCGGCGATCGCCTGTGTCGGCGGCGGCTCCAACGCCATCGGCCTCTTCCACGCCTTCGTCCCCGACGCGGACGTGCGCCTGATCGGCTGCGAGCCGGCCGGCCACGGCGTCGAGACCGGCGAGCACGCGGCCACCCTCACCGCCGGCGAGCCCGGCATCCTGCACGGTTCGCGGTCGTACGTCCTCCAGGACGAGGAGGGCCAGATCACCGAGCCGTACTCGATCTCGGCGGGCCTCGACTACCCGGGCATCGGCCCCGAGCACGCGTACCTCAAGGACAGCGGGCGCGGCGAGTACCGCGCCGTCACCGACGACGCCGCCATGCAGGCGCTGCGGCTGCTCTCCCGTACCGAGGGCATCATCCCGGCCATCGAGTCGGCGCACGCCCTCGCCGGGGCCCTGGAGGTCGGCAAGGAGCTCGGCAAGGACGCCCTGCTCCTGGTCAACCTCTCCGGCCGCGGCGACAAGGACATGGACACGGCCGCCCGCTACTTCGGCCTGTACGACGGGGAGGGCTCCCAGTGACGACCGGCAACATCCAGCTGCTCAGCGACACCCTCGCCAAGGCGAGGTCGGAGGACCGGGCCGCGCTCATCGCGTACCTCCCGGCCGGCTTCCCGACCGTCGACGGCGGGATCGCGGCGATCAAGGCCGTCTTCGACGGCGGCGCGGACGTGGTCGAGGTCGGCCTCCCGCACAGCGACCCGGTCCTCGACGGGCCGGTCATCCAGACCGCCGACGACATCGCCCTGCGCGGCGGCGTCAAGATCGCCGACGTGATGCGCACGGTCCGCGAGGCGCACGAGGCCACCGGAAAGCCGGTCCTCGTGATGACCTACTGGAACCCCATCGACCGGTACGGCGTCGAGCGCTTCACCGAGGAGCTCGCCGCCGCCGGCGGCGCGGGCTGCATCCTGCCCGACCTGCCGGTCCAGGAGTCGGCGCTCTGGCGCGAGCACGCCGACAAGCGCGGTCTCGCGACCGTCTTCGTCGTCGCGCCCAGCAGCAGGGACGAGCGGCTCGCCACCATCACGGCGGCCGGTTCCGGCTTCGTCTACGCCGCCTCCCTCATGGGGGTCACCGGCACCCGCGAGTCGGTCGGCGAACAGGCCGCCGACCTGGTGCGCCGCACCCGCGCCACCGCCGCGGACGGCCGGGACCTCCCCGTCTGCGTCGGTCTCGGGGTCTCCAACGCCACCCAGGCCAAGGAGGTCGCGGCCTTCGCCGACGGCGTCATCGTCGGCTCCGCCTTCGTGAAGCTGATCCTCGACGCCGACGGCGACGAGAAGGCGGGACTCGCCGCCGTAAGGGAACTGGCGGCCGAACTCGCCGAGGGCGTCCGTCGCGTCCCGTAACCCATTTGGGTGGAACTGTGACCGGGGAGGCGCGCACGTGCCTCCCCGGTTCGTTCCTGAGGCGTGAGCGAGAAGAACCGTGGTGACGGTAACCGGAACGCGCGGGAGCGCCTCCAGCAGCAGCGTGAGCGAGAGAAGGCCCGCGAGAAGCAGCGCCGCGTCCTGATCGTGTCGGCGGCGGTGGTCGGCGTCCTCGGCCTGGCCGCGATCGTCGGCGTGATCGCCGCCGGCGGCGACAAGGACAGCGGATCCGACAAGGCGGGGCCGGTCGTCGCGCCGACCGGGGCGACCGACGAGGACGGCAAGCCCGCGATCCCCACCGGGAAGACGGACGCCCCGTCGACGCTGGCGATCTGGGAGGACTTCCGCTGCCCGGCGTGCGCCCAGTTCGAGAACGTCTTCCGGGACACCATCCACGAGCTGGAGGCCGCCGGCGCCCTCAAGGCCGAGTACCACCTCGCCACCCTCATCGACGGGAACATGGGCGGCAGCGGCTCCCTGCGCGCGGCGAACGCGGCCGCGTGTGCCCAGGACGCGGGGAAGTTCACCGCGTACCACGACACGCTCTACATCAACCAGCCGCAGGAGACGGACGACGCCTTCGGCGACAACGCCAAGCTCATCGAGCTGGCGGCGAAGGTGCCGGGGCTCGACACGCCCGCCTTCCGGAGCTGTGTCAACGACGGCACGCACGACACCTGGATCGCCAAGTCGAACGAGGCCTTCCAGAACGGCGGCTTCAGCGGCACGCCCTCCGTCCTCCTCAACGGCGAATCGATCTTCCCGACCAAGGGGAACGAGCAGATCTCCCCGGAGAACCTGAAGAAGTGGGTCGCCGAGGCCAACCAGGGCAAGAAGCCCGGCACGGCCTCTCCTTCGGCGGGTTAGTTACCCATACGTTGCCGGGTGGGCTGCCGCCGCGCCCGCCCGGCAGGGTAGCGTCGGTCCTGCCATGGACCTTGCCTACATTCCCAGCCCGTCGACCGGCGTGATCAACCTCGGACCGATCCCGCTGCGCGGCTATGCCTTCTGCATCATCATCGGTGTCTTCGTCGCCGTCTGGTACGGCAACAAGCGCTGGATCGCCCGGGGCGGCACCGCCGGCACCGTGGCCGACATCGCCGTCTGGGCGGTGCCCTTCGGCCTCGTCGGCGGACGCCTCTACCACGTGATCACCGACTACCAGCTGTACTTCAGCGAGGGTGAGAACTGGGTCGACGCCTTCAAGATCTGGGAGGGCGGCCTCGGTATCTGGGGCGCCATCGCGTTCGGCGCGGTGGGTGCCTGGATCGGCTGTCGCCGCCGGGGCATCCCGCTCCCGGCGTGGGCCGACGCCCTCGCCCCCGGTATCGCCTTCGCCCAGGCCATCGGCCGTTGGGGCAACTGGTTCAACCAGGAGCTGTACGGCCGGCCGACCGATCTGCCCTGGGCCCTGAAGATCACCGAGAGCGCGAACCGCGAGGCCGGGACCTACCACCCGACCTTCCTGTACGAGTCGCTCTGGTGCGTCGGTGTCGCCGTCCTCGTCATCTGGGCCGACCGCCGCTTCAAGCTCGGCCACGGACGCGCCTTCGCGCTGTACGTCGCCGCGTACTGCGCGGGCCGGGCCTGGATCGAGTACATGCGCGTCGACGAGGCGCACCACGTGCTCGGCCTGCGGCTGAACGTGTGGACGGCGATCGTCGTCTTCCTGCTCGCGGTGGTCTACCTGGTCGTCTCGGCGCGGATCCGCCCGGGCCGCGAGGAGATCGTCGAGCCGAAGGCCGTGAAGGACGCGTCGGCGAAGGACGCCGCCGCGCAGGACGAGCCGGCGGACGGTGAGCCGAAGGACGCCGGCACGGAGGCGGACGAGGACCCCGTCGGCGCGGACGAGGAACACGGGGCCGACAACGGCGCCGGGTCCGCAGCCAAGGGCTGATCCCCACCAGCGGTCGGAGGGCCGCCGGGACCGAGAGGTCCCGGCGGCCCTTTCGCGTGCCGGGGTACGGGTCAGGCTGTCCGGGCGGCGAGGGCGAGGACCCGGTGGGCGCCCTCCACCACCGCCGCGTCGACGAAGCGGCCGTCCGGGAGGGCCAGGGCGCCCCGCTCGGCCCCGGCCGCCTCGACGACCTCCCGCGCCGCGTCGATCTCCTCCGGGGTGGGGAGGTAGGCCCGCTCGATGACCGGGAGCTGGCGGGGGTGGATCGCCGCCCGGCCGAGGAAGCCCATCGACCGGCCCCGGGCGCAGCCGGCGGCCAGGGCGTCCAGGTCGCCGATGTCGGGGTGGACCGACTGGGCCGGCGGCGGGAGGGCGGCCGCGCGGGCCGCGACGACGACCCGGCCGCGCGACCAGTCGAGCGCGCTGTCCTCCCGTACCCCCAGGTCGGCGCGGAGGTCCGCCTCGCCGAGCGCGATGCCGCGCACGGCGGGATGGGCGGCGGCGATGGCGTACGCGTGCTCCACGGCGAGGGCGTTCTCCAGGAGCGGGTAGAGGGGGAGGCCGGGGGCGAGTGCGGCGATCCGGTGGATGTCGGTGGCGTGTGTCACCTTGGGTACACGGAGACCGCGGAGGCCGGGGAGGGGGGCCAGGGTGGGGATGTCGTGCGGGGTGTGGACGCGGACGTGCACCGGGACGGGGTGGGTGTCGGCGAGCAGATCGGCCGTGGCGTCGAGAGCGTACGCCTTGCGGTGCGGGGCGACGGCGTCCTCCAGGTCGACGATGACGACGTCGGCGCCGGAGGACAGCGCCTTGGCCACGACCGCGGGCCGGTCGCCCGGGGCGTACAGCCAGGTGAGGGGTGTGCGGGGCCGGCCGGGACCGTGGGCCCCGGCCGTGTCGCTCATACGGCCCCCTGGTCGCGCAGGGCGTCGATCTCGCCGGGGGTGAGACCGAGTTCGCCGAGGACGGCGGCGGTGTCGGCGCCGTGCGGGCGGCCGGGCCAGCGGATGGCTCCCGGCGTCTCGGAGAGGCGGAAGAGGACGTTCTGCATCCTGATCGGGCCGAGTTCGGGGTCCTGCACCTCGGTGACGGTGCCGAGCGCCCGGTACTGGGGATCGTCGACGACGTCCCGGATGTCGTAGACGGGGGCGATCGCCGCCTCCGCCTTCTCGAACGCGTCCATGACCTCGTCGCGGGTGCGGCGCCCGATCCAGGTGCCGACCGCCTCGTCCAGTTCGTCCGCGTGCGCGGCCCGGCCCGTGCCGTCGGCGAACCACGGCTCGTCGATCAGCTCCGGGCGGCCGACGAGCCGCAGGACCCGCTCCGCGATCGACTGGGCGGAGGTGGAGACGGCGACCCAGGAGCCGTCGGCGGTCCGGTAGGTGTTGCGCGGGGCGTTGTTGCGGGAGCGGTTGCCGGTGCGGGGCTGGACGTAGCCGAGCTGGTCGTACCAGAGGGGGTGGGGTCCGATGACGGAGAGCATCGGTTCGATGATCGCCATGTCGACGACCTGGCCGCGGCCGGTCGTCGTCCTCGCGGTGAGCGCGGTCATCACCGCGTACGCCGTGGCGAGGGCGGCGATCGAGTCGGCCAGGCCGAAGGGGGGCAGGGTGGGCGGGCCCTCGGGCTCGCCGGTGATGGCGGCGAAGCCGCTCATCGCCTCGGCGAGGGTGCCGAAGCCGGGGCGGTGGGCGTACGGGCCGAACTGGCCGAAGCCGGTGACCCGGGTGAGCACCAGACGCGGGTTGACCGTGGAGAGCTCCTCCCAGCCCAGACCCCAGCGTTCCAGGGTGCCGGGCCGGAAGTTCTCCACGATCACGTCCGCGTCGGCGGCGAGCGCGAGGAGGGTGTCCCGGCCGCCCGGGGACGACAGGTCGAGGGTGATCGTCCGCTTGTTGCGGCCGAGGACCTTCCACCAGAGGCCGATGCCGTCCTTGGCGGGCCCGTGCCCGCGGGACGGGTCGGGCTTGCGGGGGTGCTCGACCTTGACGACGTCGGCGCCGAAGTCGCCGAGCATCATGGCCGCCAGCGGGCCGGCGAACAGGGTCGCCAGATCCAGCACGCGCAGACCGTGAAGGGGGGAGCGGGCCGGAGGAGACCCGGGAGCGGGCGCGGAGGGCGCGGCGGTGGCGGTGCGCGGCGTGGTCGTCATACGGCGTCGGTCTCCCTCTCGCCGAGGGAGCCGAAGGCCGCCTCGATCTCGGTGCGGAACGGCATCGACGTCGACGCGCCCTCGCGCTGGACGGAGAGCGCGGCGGCGGTCTGCGCCCAGGCGAGCGCCTCGGGGGCCGGGCGGCCCTCGGCGAGCGCGACCACCAGCGCGCCGGCGAAGGTGTCGCCGGCCCCGGTGGTGTCCACGGCCCGGACCCGGGGCGCGGGCACCGTGAGCGGGTCGGCGCCCCGCACCGCGTACAGGCTGCCGGCCGCCCCCAGGGTGACGACCACCTCGGGGACGTCCTTCAGCAGGGCCAGGGCCGCCTCGCGGGGGTCGGTCAGACCGGTGAGCGCGGCGGCCTCGTGCTCGTTGGGCACCAACAGGTCGGTGACGGCGAGCAGTTCGGGAGGCAGCGGCTGGGCCGGGGCGGGGGTGAGGACGGTCCGCACGCCGAGCCGGCGGGCGGTCGTGGCGCCCTCCACGACGACGGAGAGGGGGAGTTCGAGCTGGAGGAGCAGGGCGTCGGCGGTGCCGATGAGCGCCTCGTCGCCGTGGGTGAGGGAGGTGACGGTGCCGTTCGCGCCGGGGATGACGACGATCGCGTTGCCGCCCTCGTCGTCGACGACGATGTGGGCGGTGCCGGAGGCGCCCTCGACGGTGCGGAGGAGATCGGTGTCCACCGAGCAGTGCTCCAGGTTGGCCCGGAGCCGCTCGCCGAAGTCGTCCGCGCCGACGGCGCCGATGATCGCCACCTCGCCGCCCGCGCGGGCGGCGGCGACGGCCTGGTTGGCGCCCTTGCCGCCGGGGACCGTACGGAAGGAACGGCCGGTGACGGTCTCGCCGAGGGCCGGGGCCCTGGGCACATAGGCGACGAGATCCATGTTCGTGCTGCC
This sequence comes from Streptomyces sp. NPDC002057, assembly GCF_040296665.1. Lineage (NCBI taxonomy): Bacteria > Bacillati > Actinomycetota > Actinomycetes > Kitasatosporales > Streptomycetaceae > Streptomyces > Streptomyces sp. NPDC002057. Next base: position 247,942 of record NZ_JBEOXR010000004.1, on the reverse strand, counting down.
GAGCACGACGATGCTGGTCATGGGCGTACCGCCTCCAGGTGGGTCAGGTCGGCCAGGGTGTCGAAACCGATGCCGTCGAAGGACGGGACGGAGGTCGCGAGACGGTTCTTGAGGGGCGAGGTCCAGCGCTCCGGGAGCCGGTCCGGGTGCCCGGCGAGCAGCCCGGCGACCGAGCCCGCGGTGGCGCCGTTGGAGTCGGTGTCCCAGCCGCCGGAGACCGCGGCGCAGATGGAGCGGGTGAAGTCGCCGTCGGCGTGGGTGAGGGCGGCGGCGAGCAGGGCGGCGTTGGGGACGGCATGCACCCAGTGGTACCCGCCGAGTTCGGCGTGCAGACGGTCGACGACCGGGTCGAAGTCCGCCGTGTCACGGGCGAGTCCGATGCCCCGGCGGACGGCCACCGCGAGGCGGGAGCGCGGCGGGATCACGGCGAGACCGGAGGCGAGCGCCTGGTGGACGTCGGTGGTGCCGGTCGCGGCGGTGGCGAGGGTGGCGGCGACGAACATGGCGCCGTACACGCCGTTCGCGGTGTGGGTGAGGGTGGCGTCCCGGTACGCCTGCGCGGCGGCGGCGGCCGGGTCGCCCGGGTGGGTCCAGCCGTGGACGTCCGCCCGGATCTGGGCTCCGATCCACTCGCGGAACGGGTTGCGGTGGACGGCGGTCAGCGGAGGCTCGACGCCGTCGAGGAGGTTGCGGTAGGCGATCCGCTCGGCCGTGAAGGTGCGGCCGGCCGGCAGCTCGTCGAGCCAGAGCCGGGCGACGTCGGCGGTGGTGAAGTCGCGGCCGTACCGCTGGAGGAGCAGCAGGTTGAGGAGGGGGTAGTTGAGGTCGTCGTCCTCGGGCATCCCGTCGATGTTCTCGGCGAGGGAGGTCGGGGCCGAGCGACGGTTCCAGGGGTGGGCGGCGAGCAGCTCGGGCGGGACGCCCTTGGCGGTGAACCAGGTGGAGAGGGGCCAGTTGCCGGTGGCGCGGGCGAGGGCGCGGATGGCGGGGAGGGGGAGCTTCTCGACCGGCTTGCCGAGGAGACAGCCGGCGGCGCGGCCCAGCCAGGCGGCGTGCAGACGGTCGCGGAGGGCGGTGTCCCTCCCCGGGCCCGGGGGGTGCGGAGCCTCGTCCGGGGCCGGCCGGGAGTCGGGCAGGGGGCCGGGGCCCGGCGGCTCCGCCCCACCCCCGGGCTCCGTCCGGGGACGCTCCCACCCTGCGGGGGCCTCGTCCACGGCCCGGGCGGGGGCCAGCGCGGCCAGGGCCGCCAGGAGTTCCTCCGCCAGGGGGCGGAGCTCCGGGCGGGGGACGGGGGAGGCGCCGGCCGAGGGCGGGGCCGGAGGGCCGCCCGCCCGCTGCCAGCGGGCCGCGATCCCGGTCGCGTCACGCCCGTCCTCCGCCGCCTGACGGAGTTCGTGTCCCACCAGGTCCTCCGGCTGGACCCAGGTCAGGCGGAGGTTCACCGGGCCGCGCTCGTCAGGGCCGCGAACGCCGACTCGTGCGCCCGGCGGCGTTCCGCGTCCCGGGCGAAGACCTCGCGGGCCACCTCGGACAGCGCCCTCGCCGGGGCGTGCAGATCCAGCCGGCTCGCCTCCGCCACCCGCTTCGCCCAGTCGGCGGGCACCGCCGACTCCCCGTGCAGCGCGCCCACGATCGCGCCCGCCATCGTGGCGATGGAGTCGCAGTCGCGGCCGTAGTTGACCGCGCCCAGGACCGTACGGCGGAAGTCGCCCTCGCCGACGAGGAGCATGCCGAGCGCGATCGGCAGCTCCTCGATCGCGTGCAGCCGGGAGGGGCGCCGGGCGCCCAGGGAGGGCGAGCGGTAGTCGGGGCCGACCGAGTCGAAGGGGGCCACCGCCTTGCGCAGCGGGGCGAGCGCCGACTCGAAGTCCCGTTGGCCGGACGCCACTTCCACGACCGCCTCGATCGCCGACCGCGTGCCGTCCTTCGCCAGGGCCAGGACCGCGGCGACCACCGAGGACGGCGTGGCGCCCGGCACGCACGCCGCCGCCACCGCCGCCGCGAACACTCCCGCCGCCTCACGGCCGTACGAGGACTGGTGCGCGCCCGTCACGTCGAGGGCCTCGGCGTACGCGGCCTCCGGGTGGGCCGCGTTGACCAGCCCGACCGGCGCCATGTACATCGCGGCCCCGCAGTTGACGATGTTGCCGCTGCCGGCCTCGCGCGGGTCCACATGGCCGTAGTGCAGCCGGGTCACGATCCACTTCTCGGCGAGGAAGATCCGCTGGAGGGGCAGCGCCTCCGCCTCCAGCTCCGGGATCCAGACCGGGGAGCCCATGAGTTCGGGGACGAGGCGGTCCGCGACCGCGTACGCGTCGAGGTGGTCGCGGACCTGCTCGTACACCCGGATCAGGGCGTGGGTCATCAAGGTGTCGTCGGTGACGTGCCCGTCGCCCTTGTGGTACGGGGCGATGGGGCGCGCGGTGCGCCACTCGTCGCGGTTCCAGGGGCCGACGATCCCGGTGACCCGGCCGCCGTGGCGCTCCACGATCTGCTCGGGGGTGTAGCCCTCGACGGGGCCGCCGAGCGCGTCGCCGACGGCGGCCCCGAGGAGACTGCCGGTGATCCGGTCATCCAGTGTGGGTGTCATGTCGGAATTGTCCACCCGGGGCGGCCGGTTCCGTGGCTGCGAGCAACCCGGCGAGTTCGACCAGGTCCGTCCCCGCGAGTCGCGGCAGCGCGCACCCCGCCAGGGTCCGGCACGCCTCGCGCCACGTCCCCGGCACCGAACGGCTCCCGCCCAGCGCCCCGGTGAGCGCGCCCGCGAGCGCGGGGGCGGAGTCGGCGACCCGGGAGAGACAGGCGGCGGCCGGTACGGCGGACGTCATCTCGCCCCGGGCGGCGGTGGCGAGCGCGAGCGCCACCGGGACGGTCTCGGCGGCGGCGATGCCGTAGCTGTAGACGTGGTCCACGATCTGGTGCTCCAGGAGCGGGACCAGCTCGAAGGCCGAACCGGCCGTCCGGGCCAGCTTCACCGCGTGCCGGGCGTTGCGGCCGATCTCCGTGACGGGCGGGAGTTCGGCGAGCGCCGCCTCCACGGCCTCGCCGACCGTCGACCCGCCGAGGGCGGCGGCGACGGCCGCCGCCATCGCGCGGGCGCCGTGGACGCCGTCGCCGTCCTGGGTGTACCGGGCGTCGAACTCGGCGAGTTCGGCGGCGGCCCGGGGGTCGCCGGGGTGGACCAGGGCCAGGACGGCGGCCCGGACGCAGGCCGCGTCGTCGAAGAAGTGCGGGTTGTCGTGGCCGGTTGCGGGCGGGCGCAGTCCGGTGGCGAGGTTGCCTAGCCCCGCGCGGACGGAGATCCGCGCGCGGAGCGGGAGAACGGCGGACTCGACCTCCGGCGCGCGGTCGGCGGCTGCGGCGACCTGACCGGCGAGGGCGTTCCAGGCGAGGTCGACGGCGGCCCGGAGCCGGCGCTCCGGCGGGAGGCCGGCGAAGACCGGGCCGGAGGCGGTCAGGATCGCCTCGGCGGTGAAGACCGCCCACTCGGCGTCGTCGGACGGGCCGAGGCGGAGGGGCTCGGGGGGCTGGTTCAGGGCGATGGGGACGGGGAGGGTGGTCGTCGCGTTCTGCTCGGCGAAGGTGTCGAGCTCGCGGGTGAGCCGGCGGGTCCACTCGGGCATGCGGGCGGCGCGGTGGCGGGCGGCGGGCCATCCGGCGGCGTCGCCCCCGGCGAGCCCCAGGAGGAGCCCCTCGACGGCGTCGCGGCCGGCGGGTGTGGGGGCGCGGTCCCGCGTGTCCGCCGCCGGGGGGTCGGGCGGCGGGGCCTCGGGGGCGCCGACGGCCCATGCACCGGTGCCGCGGAGGGGGGCGGGGGCCGGAGTGGCGATGCCGGGTGCGAGGGCTCCCGGGGCGAGGGTCGGGGAGTGGGCGCCGGTGGCTCCAGGGGTGAGGAGGTCCGGGGAGTGGGTGCTGGTGGCTCCCGGGGTGAGGAGGTCCGGGGAGTCGGCGCCCCGCACCGGCGGGGTGGCCGGGTTCTGGGGGGTGCCGAGCGGGGGGTCGGAGTTCGGCAGTGTGTTCATGCCGCGTCCTCCTCGGGGGTCAGGAGGTCCGCCACGTCCAGGACGTGGTAGCCGCGCATGGAGGGGAGGCAGCTGCCCGTGACCGGGGTGATGGCCGTGGCCCAGTCCTCGGGGATCGACCTCAGGCCGCCGGCCGCGCCGGCCAGGGCGCCCGCCACCGCCGCCGTGGTGTCGGCGTCGCGGCCCATGTTGACGGCTGTCAGGACCGCCGTGCGGAAGTCCCCGCGGGCGGCGGCGAACGCGCCGAACGCCAGGCCCACCGCCTCCGGTGCCAGGTCCGTCCACGGGTAGCCGCCGATCACGACCGCCGAGCGGACCTGGCGTTCGCGGGTGAGCGGGTCGGGATGGACGCGCCGGGCGGCGACGACCGCGCGGCGCAGCGAGCGGGCCGTCCAGGAGTCCATCGGGACGACCGAGAGGGCCGCCGCGATCACCGAGGTCACGCTCGCCCCGGTCATCGCCGCCGCCACGCCCGCCGCGACCGCCTGGCCGCCGTAGATGCCCTCGCCGTCGTGGCTGACGCTGCCGTCGATGGCGACGAGACGGGCCGCCTCCGCCGGGCGGCCGGCCGCGAAGACCCCGAAGGGCGCGGCGCGCATGGCGAGACCGTCGCTCCAGGCGTGCCGGTGCTGGGCGGAGATCGGCGCGGCGAGACCCCGGCGGAGGTTCTCCAGGGTGCCGCGCTCGGAGAAGCCCGCCCCGCGGAACGGGCCTTCGTCGAGGTCGGCGATCCAGTGGTGCCAGGCCCGTTCCACATGGTGGACGGTGAGGGCCGAGCCGTGCCGGGCGAGGAGCAGCGCCGAGAAGATGGCGTACTCGGTGTCGTCGGTGCCCGCCGGGCTGTCCGTCAGGAATCCCTCGATGCGGCCCCAGCGGCGGCGGATCTCGGAGGGCCGCATGTTCTCGGCGGGCGCGCCGAGCGCGTCGCCGACGGCGAGGCCGAGAAGCGCCCCCCTCGCCCTTTCACGCGTGTCGCATGCCGTGGTCATCACCATTGCGCGGCCCCTTCCTGGGTGGAGGCGCACCCATGGCGCCCCGATGCCTGGATCTGTGCCACCACGGGCCGCGAACTCGCCGAAGAAACGTCTCTGTCACCCGCCTGACAGCACGCCAGAAGCGGCGGACACGGCAAGGCACCCCTTAGTAAGTACGGCCTGCCTTGCTGGCACGCCCCTTACATCGCGCGTATTTTCGAGGTGTTGGGGGAGGCGGGTGCAACCCGGCCCGCCGGAACGAAGGGGAGAGCCATGTCCATCATCGAAGCTCAGGCGCCACTGCACGAGGCCCACCGCGACAACCACACGCACCGTGACGTGAACGGCGGTTGGCTCCGTCCGGCCGTCTTCGGTGCCATGGACGGACTCGTCTCCAACCTCGCCCTGATGACCGGCGTCGCCGGTGGCGCGGTCTCCACGCAGACCGTCGTCATCACCGGCCTCGCCGGACTCGCGGCCGGTGCCTTCTCGATGGCCGCCGGCGAATACACCTCCGTCGCCTCGCAGCGTGAGCTCGTCCAGGCGGAACTGGACGTCGAACGACGCCAGTTGCGCAAGCACCCGATCGACGAGATGGAGGAGCTCGCCGCGCTCTACGTCTCCCGCGGCGTCGAGCCCGCGCTCGCCCGCGAGGTCGCGATGCAGCTGTCGAAGGATCCCGAGCAGGCCCTGGAGATCCACGCCCGCGAGGAACTCGGCATCGATCCGGACGACCTGCCGTCGCCGACGGTCGCCGCGGTCTCGTCCTTCGGCTCGTTCGCGCTCGGCGCGCTGCTGCCCGTGCTGCCGTTCCTGCTCGGGGCGACCGCGCTCTGGCCGGCGGTGCTGCTCGCGCTCCTCGGCCTCTTCGCCTGCGGTGCGCTCGTGGCCCGGGTGACCGCCCGGGGCTGGCTCTTCAGCGGACTGCGTCAGCTGGTCCTCGGTGGCGCCGCCGCCGCCGTCACGTACGGGCTCGGCATGCTCCTCGGGGCCGCGCTGTAACCCCGTATCCCTGCCGCCGGGACCAGCGCCCGGCACCCCCCCGCTCGCGCCGGCGGGCCCCCGGTCCGGGGGCCCGCCGGTCTCGCGTCCGGCGAGCGGCGTCCATACCGGGATCAAAGCCCCGGAACCGCTGTGACGTATCTCCCTGGCCCGATCCGCCGCGGCGATGAGACACTATGCGGGACGCCACATACATAGCCGGTTACTCGGCGGTTTCGAACCTGTGACCAACGGGAATGAGGCAGAAGCGTCGGTGGGCAACGAAGCCCACTCGGTCGACGGAACGTCGGCGACCCGGAGCCCCTCCGGACCACCCCGATCCGTCCCCGCGGGACAGGCCTCTGACCCCGCACCCCACAGGTGAACCCACACCACCGCTCCGTATCGGTGGTGTCCGCATGTTGGAATGCGCTATCCACTTCGCGAGAAGCCAGCCATCATGTAACCTGCACGAAATTTCGCGGAGGGCCAACGTCGTCCCTCGGCAGACGCTCCCCCAGACGTGGTCTGGGAGATGCCCCCAGCCACGACGACGACGGGAGAGCCGATGCGTTCCGACGCCTGGTCGCCCATGGACGGTCGCCCTGCTCCGCAGGGGATGTACGACCCCCGTAACGAACACGACGCCTGCGGTGTCGGGTTCGTGGCCACCCTCACCGGTGTAGCCAGCCACGCGCTGGTCGAGCAGGCGCTGACCGTACTGCGCAACCTCGAGCACCGCGGCGCCACCGGCTCCGAGCCCGACTCCGGTGACGGCGCCGGCATCCTTTTCCAGGTCCCCGACGCCTTCCTCCGCGAGGTCGCCGGATTCGAGCTCCCCGAGGCGGGCGCGTACGCCGTCGGCATCGCCTTCCTCCCCGAGGACGGCACCGACGAGACCGCCGCGAAGATCGAGGCGATCGCCGCCGACGAGGGCCTGAACGTCCTCGGCTGGCGCGAGGTCCCCGTCGCCCCCGAGCTGCTCGGCGCCTCCGCCCGCGCCACCATGCCGGTCTTCCGCCAGCTCTTCGTCGCCGACGGCGAGAACTCGGGCATCGCGCTCGACCGCAAGGCCTTCGTCCTGCGCAAGCGCGCCGAGCGCGAGGCCGCGACCTACTTCCCGTCGCTCTCCGCCCGCACCATCGTCTACAAGGGCATGCTGACCACCGGCCAGCTGGAGCCCTTCTTCCCGGACCTGTCGGACCGCCGCTGCGCCACCGCCGTGGCCCTGGTCCACTCCCGGTTCTCCACCAACACCTTCCCGAGCTGGCCGCTGGCCCACCCGTACCGCTTCGTGGCCCACAACGGTGAGATCAACACCGTCAAGGGCAACCGGAACTGGATGACCGCCCGCGAGGCCCAGCTCGACTCCCAGGTCTTCGGCGAGGGCTCGCTGGACCGGATCTTCCCGATCTGCACCCCGGACGCCTCCGACTCGGCCTCCTTCGACGAGGTCCTGGAGCTGCTCCACCTCGGCGGCCGCTCGCTGCCCCACGCGGTCCTCATGATGGTTCCGGAGGCGTGGGAGAACCACGAGACCATGGAGCCCGCCCGCCGCGCCTTCTACCAGTACCACTCCACGATGATGGAGCCCTGGGACGGCCCGGCCTGCGTCACCTTCACCGACGGCGTCCAGGTCGGCGCGGTCCTCGACCGCAACGGTCTGCGCCCCGGCCGCTACTGGGTCACCGACGAGGGCCTCGTCGTTCTCTCCTCCGAGGTCGGCGTCCTCGACATCGACCCCGCCAAGGTCGTCCGCAAGGGCCGCCTCCAGCCCGGCAAGATGTTCCTCGTCGACACCGCCGAGCACCGCATCGTCGAGGACGACGAGATCAAGGCCGCCCTCGCCGCCGAGAACCCCTACGCGGAGTGGCTGGAGACCGGCGAGATCGAGCTCTCCGACCTCCCCGAGCGCGAGCACATCGTGCACACCCACGCCTCGGTCACCCGCCGCCAGCAGACCTTCGGCTACACCGAGGAAGAGCTCCGCGTCATCCTCGCCCCGATGGCCCGCACCGCCGGCGAGCCCCTCGGCTCCATGGGCACGGACTCGCCGATCGCGGCCATCTCCGCCCGCCCGCGGCTGCTCTTCGACTACTTCACCCAGCTCTTCGCGCAGGTCACCAACCCGCCGCTGGACGCCATCCGCGAAGAGCTCGTGACCTCGCTGCGCTCCTCGCTGGGCCCCCAGGGCAACCTGCTCGAACCGACCTCCGTGTCGTGTCGAAGCGTCACGCTGCCCTTCCCGGTGATCGACAACGACGAGCTGGCCAAGCTCATCCACATCAACGCCGACGGCGACATGCCCGGCATGAAGGCCGCGACCCTCTCCGGCCTCTACCGCGTCTCCGGCGGCGGCGAGTCCCTCGCCGCCCGCATCGACGCGATCTGCGCCGAGGCCGACACCGCCATCGAGGGCGGCGCCCGCCTCATCGTGCTCTCCGACCGGCACTCCGACGCCGAGCACGCGCCGATCCCCTCGCTGCTGCTCACCGCGGCCGTCCACCACCACCTCATCCGTACCAAGCAGCGCACCAAGGTGGGTCTGCTCGTCGAGGCCGGTGACGTCCGCGAGGTCCACCACGTCGCCCTGCTCATCGGCTACGGCGCCGCGGCGGTCAACCCGTACCTCGCCATGGAGTCCGTCGAGGACCTGGTCCGGGCCGGCACCTTCATAGAGGGGCTGGAGCCCGAGCAGGCCATCCGGAACCTGATCTACGCCCTCGGCAAGGGCGTCCTCAAGGTCATGTCCAAGATGGGCATCTCCACCGTCGCCTCCTACCGCGGCGCCCAGGTCTTCGAGGCCGTCGGCCTCGACGAGACCTTCGTCGCCACGTACTTCAACGGCACGGCCACCAAGATCGGCGGCGCCGGACTCGACGTCGTCGCCAAGGAGGTCGCCGCCCGGCACACCAAGGCGTACCCCGTCTCCGGCGTCCCCTCGGCCCACCGCGCCCTCGACATCGGCGGCGAGTACCAGTGGCGCCGCGAGGGCGAGCCGCACCTGTTCGACCCGGAGACCGTCTTCCGCCTGCAGCACGCCACGCGCAACAAGCGGTACGACATCTTCAAGCAGTACACGGACCGGGTGAACGAGCAGTCCGAGCGCCTCATGACGCTCCGCGGCCTCTTCGGCTTCACCTCCGACCGCCCCGCGATTTCGATCGACGAGGTCGAGTCGGTCGCCGAGATCGTCAAGCGCTTCTCCACCGGCGCCATGTCGTACGGCTCCATCTCCCGCGAGGCGCACGAGACCCTCGCCGTCGCCATGAACCAGCTGGGCGCCAAGTCCAACACCGGTGAGGGCGGCGAGGACCCCGACCGCCTCTACGACCCGGCCCGCCGCTCCGCCATCAAGCAGGTCGCCTCCGGCCGCTTCGGCGTCACCAGCGAGTACCTGGTCAACGCGGACGACATCCAGATCAAGATGGCGCAGGGCGCCAAGCCCGGCGAGGGCGGCCAGCTGCCCGGCCACAAGGTCTACCCGTGGGTCGCCAGGACGCGTCACTCGACGCCCGGCGTCGGCCTCATCTCGCCGCCGCCGCACCACGACATCTACTCCATCGAAGACCTCGCGCAGCTGATCCACGACCTCAAGAACGCCAACCCGGTCGCCCGCATCCACGTGAAGCTGGTCTCCGAGGTCGGCGTCGGCACGGTCGCCGCCGGTGTCTCCAAGGCCCACGCGGACGTCGTCCTCATCTCCGGCCACGACGGCGGAACGGGCGCCTCGCCGCTCACCTCGCTGAAGCACGCCGGCGGACCCTGGGAGCTCGGCCTCGCCGAGACCCAGCAGACGCTGCTGCTCAACGGGTTGCGCGACCGGATCGTCGTCCAGACCGACGGCCAGCTCAAGACCGGCCGCGACGTCGTCATCGCCGCGCTGCTCGGCGCCGAGGAGTTCGGTTTCGCGACCGCGCCGCTCGTCGTCTCCGGCTGCGTCATGATGCGCGTCTGCCACCTGGACACCTGCCCGGTCGGCATCGCCACCCAGAACCCGGTCCTGCGCGACCGCTTCTCCGGCAAGCCCGAGTTCGTCGTCAACTTCTTCGAGTTCATCGCCGAGGAGGTCCGCGAGATCCTCGCCGAGCTGGGCTTCCGCACCATCGAAGAGGCCGTCGGCCACGCCGAGCTGCTCGACACCAGCCGCGCCGTCACCCACTGGAAGGCGCAGGGTCTCGACCTGGAGCCGCTCTTCTACGTGCCGGAGCTGCCCGAGGGCGCGGTCCGCCACGCCCTGATCGAGCAGGACCACGGCCTGGAGAAGGCCCTCGACAACGAGCTGATCCAGCTCGCCGCCGAGGCCCTGAACGCCGCCTCCGCCGAGCAGGCCCAGCCGGTCCGCGCGCAGGTCGCCATCCGCAACATCAACCGCACGGTCGGCACCATGCTCGGCCACCAGGTGACGAAGAGGTTCGGCGGCGCGGGCCTCCCGGCCGACACCATCGACATCACCTTCACCGGCTCGGCCGGCCAGTCCTTCGGTGCCTTCCTGCCGAGCGGTGTCACCCTCCGCCTGGAGGGCGACGCGAACGACTACGTCGGCAAGGGCCTCTCCGGCGGCCGTGTGATCGTCCGTCCCGACCGGGGCGCCGACCACCTCGCCGAGTACTCGACCATCGCGGGCAACACCATCGGGTACGGCGCGACCGGGGGCGAACTGTTCCTCCGCGGCCGCACCGGCGAGCGCTTCTGCGTCCGCAACTCCGGCGCCCTGGTCGTCTCGGAGGGCGTGGGCGACCACGGCTGCGAGTACATGACCGGCGGTACGGCGGTCGTCCTCGGCGAGACCGGACGCAACTTCGCGGCCGGCATGTCCGGCGGCGTCGCCTACGTCATCGACCTCGACCGGGACAACGTCAACCCCGGCAACCTGGGGGCGGTCGAAGCCCTGTCGGACACCGACAAGGACTGGCTGCACGACGTCGTGCGCCGCCACCACGAGGAGACCGGCTCCACGGTCGCCGAGAAGCTCCTCGCCGACTGGACCGCCGGCGCGGACCGGTTCAGCAAGATCATCCCCACCACGTACAAGGCAGTGCTCGCCGCCAAGGACGCCGCTGAGCTCGCCGGTCTCTCCGAGACGGAGACCACCGAGAAGATGATGGAGGCGGCGACCCATGGCTGACCCCAAGGGCTTCCTGACCACCGGGCGCGAAGTCGCCGAGACCCGGCCGGTGGGAGAGCGCGTCAGGGACTGGAACGAGGTCTACGTTCCCGGCTCCCTGCTGCCGATCATCAGCAAGCAGGCCGGCCGCTGCATGGACTGCGGCATCCCGTTCTGCCACAACGGCTGTCCCCTCGGGAACCTGATCCCCGAGTGGAACGACTACGCCTACCGCGAGGACTGGTCGGCGGCGCAGGAGCGCCTGCACGCCACCAACAACTTCCCGGAGTTCACCGGCCGCCTCTGCCCGGCGCCGTGCGAGTCCGCGTGCGTGCTCGGCATCAACCAGCCGGCCGTCACCATCAAGAACGTCGAAGTCTCCATCATCGACAAGGCCTGGGACGCGAACGACGTCAAGCCGCAGGCGCCCGAGCGGCTCTCCGGCAAGACCGTCGCCGTCATCGGCTCCGGCCCGGCCGGACTCGCCGCCGCCCAGCAGCTGACCCGGGCCGGCCACACCGTCGCCGTCTTCGAGCGCGCGGACCGGATCGGTGGTCTCCTCCGGTACGGCATCCCCGAGTTCAAGATGGAGAAGCGGCACATCAACCGCCGCATCGAGCAGATGCGCGCGGAGGGCACCAAGTTCCGCACGGGCGTGGAGATCGGCCGCGACATCACGGCCACCGACCTGCGCAAGCGGTACGACGCCGTCGTCATCGCCGCCGGTGCCACCACCGCCCGCGACCTGCCCGCCCCGGGCCGTGAGCTGGCGGGCATCCACCAGGCGATGGAGTACCTGCCGCTCGCCAACAAGGTCGTCGAAGGCGACTTCGTGACCCCGCCGATCACCGCCGAGGGCAAGCACGTCGTCGTGATCGGCGGCGGCGACACCGGCGCCGACTGCGTCGGCACCGCCCACCGCCAGGGCGCCGCCTCGGTCACCCAGCTGGAGATCATGCCGCGACCGGGCGAGGACCGGAACGCCGGCCAGCCCTGGCCGACCTTCCCCATGCTGTACAAGGTCACCTCCGCGCACGAGGAGGGCGGCGAGCGGGTCTACTCCGTCTCCACCACCCACTTCGAGGGCGACGAGGACGGCAACGTCCAGTTCCTCCACCTCGTCGAGGTCGAGTTCGTCGAGGGCAAGCTGACCCAGAAGCCGGGCACGGAGCGCAAGATCCCCGCCCAGCTGGTCACCCTCGCGATGGGCTTCACCGGCACGGACGTGGAGAACGGTCTCGTCGGCCAGTTTGGTCTGGACCTCGACGCGCGGGGTAACATCGCCCGAGACGCGGACTTCGCCACCAATGTCGATGGCGTGTACGTCGCCGGAGACGCCGGCCGTGGCCAGTCGCTCATCGTCTGGGCGATTGCCGAAGGCCGCTCCGCGGCCCGCGGCGTGGACCGCTTCCTGACCGGAGCCAGCTCCCTGCCGGCCCCGATCCGCCCGACGGACCGTTCCCTGATGGTCTGACCGGCCCCCAGAACGTCCCGTACAACGACGTGCGGAACTGAGCGCGGCGCCCCCCGAATGTCCCCGACCGGACGACTGGGTGGGCGCCGCGGTGCGTCCCGGCACGGGGCTATCGCCGCGGCTGCCGCAGCCACCCCGCCGCCGCGTCGAGCGCCCCGTCCGCCTCCGGCAGCAGGCCCGCCCCGGCGAGGAAGCCGTGGAACACACCCGTGTGGAGGTGGACCACGGTCGGCACGCCCGCCGCGGAGAGGCGGCGGGCGTAGGCGAGGCCCTCGTCGCGCAGGGGGTCGCAGTCGGCGAGGACGAGGAGGGCCGGGGGAAGGCCCCGGAGCTCCGCCGCCAGGCCGGGGGAGGCCGCGGCCGGATCGCCGTCCGGTCCCAGGTACCGCTGCCAGTACCAGCGCATGTGGGCCGTGGTGTGGAAGTGGCCCTCCGCGAAGTCCCGTGCCGAGGCGGTGTCCAGGCGGTGGTCGAGCGCCGGGTGGACGAGGAGCTGGCCCGCGAGCGGCGGGCCGCCCCCGTCGCGGGCGCGCAGGGCGGCGGCCGCCGCCAGGCTGCCGCCGCTGGAGTCGCCCGCCACGACGAGGGGGCGACCGGGGTATCTCTCCGCCGCCCACGCCACGGCCGTGCACATGTCGTCCTCCGCCGCCGGGAAGCGGTGCTCCGGCGCGCGCCGGTAGCCGACGGAGACGACGGTCGCCCCGGTACGGGAGGCCAGCGCGCGGCACAGCCGGTCGTGGGTGTCCAGGTCGCACAGGACCCAGCCGCCGCCGTGCGCGAAGACGACGACGAGGCTCTCCGCGCCCTCGTAGAGGCGGACGGGGACGCCGTCGGCCTCGGTGTCCCGCGCGGGTGGGACCTCGCCGAGGCGCGCCCGGGCGGCCGCCCGCAGCGCTGCCACGCCCGCCTCGGGGCGGGGGAAGCCCGCCGACATGGCGTCGCAGAGCGCGCGGGCGGCGGGCGTGAGGAGGTCGGGCGGCGGCGTGGCGGGGGTCGGCGTGGGCGTCCCCGGGGCGCCGGGCCCCTGCGGGGCGGGTGCCGGCGCGGCGGGACCCGAGGTGTCGGGGCTCATGCCGTGAGACCTCCGTCCACCGTGAACTCCGCGCCCGTCACGTACGAGGACGCGTCCGAGAGCAGGAAGGCGATCAGTTCCCCGACCTCCTCCGGGCGGCCCATCCGGCCGAGGGGGACGTGCGTCCAGTCCCGGTCCGCGACCGCCGCCGTCATGGGGGTGTCGATCGCGCCCGGGTGGACCGAGTTGACGCGCACGCCGTACCGCGCGAGGTCGAGCGCCGAGGAGCGGGTCAGGCCCCGGAGGCCGAACTTGCCCGCCCCGTAGGCGGCGTGGCCCGGGACTCCGGTGAGACCCGCCGTGGACGACACGTTCACGACCGAGCCGCCGCCCGCCTCGCGGAGCGCCGGCAGGACCGCCTGGACGCCGAGGAAGGGACCCAGCAGGTTCACCCGGAGCAGCAGCTCGAAGTTCTCGTACGTCTCCGACTCCACCGGGGCCGTCCGCCACACCGCCGCGTTGTTGACCAGCCCGTCGATCCTTCCGTACGCGGCGAGCGCCGTCCCGGTCGCGGTCCGCCAGTCGTCGGCGCTCGTCACGTCGTGGCGGACGAAGACGGCCGGGTCGCCGAGGGTCTCCGCGACCGCCCGGCCCTCCTCCTCCCGTACGTCGGTGAGGACGACCCGCGCCCCCGACGCCGTCAGGAGCCGGGCCTCGGCGGCGCCCTGGCCGCGCGCCGCGCCCGTCACGATCACGACCTTGCCGTCCAGGGCGCTCACGCGGCCGCGTCCGGGGCCCGGAAGTGCGGGATGACCTTCGTGCCCCACTGGCGGATCGTCTCCAGGCAGACCTCCTGCGGCACGGTTCCCATCTGGATCAGGCACATCACCTCGTCGACGCCGATCTCGCGGAGCCGTTCGACGTAGGCGATCGCGGTGGTGGCGTCGCCGTAGGCGTGGTCGGTGTTGTAGGTGCCGGTGTCGACGGGCCGGGCGGGGATGTCCGCCTCGTGGAGCCGGGCGATCAGCCGCTCCCGTTCGTGGGCGAGGGCGCCGGCGTGGTCCTCGTCCTCCGCGTAGCCGGTGGGGGCGGGGGCGCCGCCGTACCAGTGGGCGATCGACTCGGCGAAGAAGCGCTGGCCCCGGGTGCCGAGCCGGAGGGCGCGGTCGGCGTCGTCCAGGACGATCGTCGGGCAGAGGGCGGAGAAGTGGTCGTTGACCGAGGTCGACACCAGCCGTGACCCGTCCCGGGCGGCGACGGCCCCGTCGTACACCGTCCGCATCGCGCGGACGTCGTCGGCGCCCGCGAACCCCATCACGAGCGCGCCGATGCCGAGTTCGGCGGCCTGCCGGAGCGATTCGTGCTGCGAGCAGGCCATGAAGAGGGGTGGGTGCGGCCGCTGGACGGGGCGGGGGAGGACGGCGCCGGGGCCGATGTCGAGGGAGCCGTGCCACTCGAACTCCGGCTCGCGCCAGGCGGCGGCGAAGATGCGCAGCGCCTCCTCCGTCTGCGGCCGGGTGTCGTCGGGGCGGACCCCGAACATCCGCATCTCCTGGCGGGTGGCGCCCCGCCCCGCGCCGATGTCGACCCGGCCGCCGGAGAGGACGTCGAGCATGGCGGCGCGTTCGGCGACCCGGACGGGGTGCTGGTAGCCGAAGGGCATGGTGACCACGCCGTGGCCGACGCGGATCGTGCGGGTGCGGGCGGCGACCCAGGTCAGGAAGATCTCGGACGCGCTCATGTGGGCGTACTGGGTGAGGGAGTGGTGCTCGACCGCCCAGATCCGGTCGAAGCCCATCTCCTCGGCGAGGACGGCCTGTTCGACGCAGTCGTGGATGACGCGGTGTTCGCGGGCGGGGGTCGGGTCGACGAGCTGTGCTTCGAAGATCATGGAGAACTTCACGGGGCGCTCCTCCCGGAGAAGAGACAGTAGATATGCCTAATCGAAATACTTCTAGCAGGCATAGGTGGGGGAGGGAAGGGCCGTAGACTGCCGACCGTGGCGGACGAAGAGACCGTGCCGGTGCTACCGGCGACCAGCTGGGCCGTGCTCGGACTGCTCTCCTTCGGGCGGGAGTTGTCCGGCTACGACCTCAAGAAGTGGTCGGACCGGTCCGTGGGGCTCTTCTACTGGAGCCCCTCCTTCAGCCAGATCTACAGCGAGCTCAAGCGCCTGGAGAAGGCCGGATACGCCGGATCGCGCCTGGTCGCCCCCGAGGCCGGCTCGCGCGACAAGCGCGTCTACCGGATCACCGACGAGGGCCTCGCCGCCGTCCGGCTCTGGGCCCGCACCGCCCCGCTCGACCCGCCCGTCCTCAAACACGGGCCGATGCTCCGGCTCTGGCTCGGCCATCTCCTCGAACCCGACCGGACGCGGGAGATCCTGGCCGCTCACCGTGAGTACGCCGAGACCATGCGGCGGCGCGCCGAGGCCGACGTGGCGGACGCGGGTGCGGACGAGGCGTGGGCGTACCCCCGGCTCACCCTCACCTGGGCCGAGCGGTACTACGCCGCCGAGCGCGACCTGGCCGACGCCATGCTCGCGGACATCGAGGAGCTGGAGGGGGAACGCCCATGACGATGAGCCTGCGGAAGGTCGAGGAGGCCGCGCCCGCGCTGGTCAGCCTCTACAAGGAGGCCGGGGACTCGTTGCGGAGGCAGGGGATCGACGGGCAGTGCGTCGCCGTCTACCTCGTCGTCGACTACTCCGGGTCGATGAAGCCGTACTACGACAGCGGCGCCGTCCAGGCCCTGGCGGACCGGGTGCTCGGGCTCTCCGCGCAGGTCGACGACGACGGGCGGGTGCCGGTCGTCTTCTTCTCCACCGACATCGACGCCGAGACCGACATCCGGCTCGACGACCACGTCGGCAGGATCGACCGGATCGTCGCCGGGCTCGGGCACATGGGCAGGACGAGTTACCACCTCGCCATGGACGCCGTCATCGACCACTACCTGGACAGCGGCTCCACCGCGCCGGCGCTCGTCGTCTTCCAGACCGACGGCGGGCCGATCAACAAGCTCGCCGCCGAGCGGTACGTGTGCAAGGCGGCCCGGCTGCCGCTCTTCTGGCAGTTCATCGGCTTCGGCGATCCGGGCAGCCGTCAGTTCGAGTTCCTCCGCCGGCTCGACGAGCTGGACGTCCCCGCCAGGCGGCCGGTCGACAACGCCGGTTTCTTCCACGCGGGCCGGGACCCCGGCCGGATCCCGGACGCGGAGCTGTACGACCGGCTCGTCGGCGACTTCCCGGCCTGGCTCGCCGCCGCGCGCGGGCAGGGCATCGTCCGCTCCTGAATCCCGGCCCGGAGGCGGGCCGGGCCGGGGGCGCGGGAAATCGTTGGCCAGGGTCGCGGCCGACCGCGATCATGCCCGGATGAGTTCTCTTGTGCGACACGTGACCATCGACTGCGCCGACGCCTACGCCCTGGCGACCTTCTGGGCGCAGGCCCTCGACTCGAAGCTGGCCGACGACGACTTTCCCGGTGACCCGGAGGCGCTCGTCGCGGCTCCCGGGGTCGACCTCCTCTTCGTCCGCGTCGCCGACGTGAAGTCGGTGAAGAACCGCGTCCACCTCGACCTCCAGCCGCAGGACCGCACCCGTGACGAGGAGGTCGAGCGGCTGCTCGGCATCGGCGCCACCCTGTTCGACGACCGCCGCAACCCGGACGGCTCCGGCTGGGCGACCCTGCGGGACCCGGAGGGCAACGAGTTCTGCGTCGAGCGCAGCAAGGCGGAGCGCGCCGCCACGGCCTGACGGCGGCCGCCTCCCGTCCGCTCCGGGCGGCCCCCTCGCGCCCGCCCCGGGAACAGGCGGGAACGGACGGAGCAATCCGGACAGTGGATGTCGGGTATCCGGTGTTTCCTGGAGACATGGGAGACACCGGAACCACCTGGTCGGCCTTCGAGGCCGCCGAACCCGAGTTCGCCGCGACCGTCCGCGAGCGCTTCGGGCAGCACACCCACCACGCCCTCGCCACCGTGCGGAAGGACGGCTCGCCCCGGCTCAGCGGCATCGAGGCGGGCTTCCGCTTCGACGAGCTCTGGCTCGGCATGATGCCGAACTCCCGCAAGGCCCTCGACCTGCGCCGCGACCCCCGGCTCGCCCTCCTCGCCAACCCGGGCCCCGGCACCGACATGGGCGGCGGCGACGTCCGCGTCTCCGGACGGGCGGTCGAGATCACCGACCCCGGGACCATCGCCCGGTACGTGGCCGAGGCGGGCGATCCCCAGCCGTTCCACCTCTTCCGGGTGGAGCCCACCGAGGTCGTACGGACCTGGGTGGACGGCGACGAGCTCGTCGTCCGCACCTGGACTCCCGGACGCTCCTCCCGCACCCTCCGGCGCGGCAACGACGACAGCCCCCCGCGCCAGGTGTCACAGGCCGGGTGACGAAGGGACGCGCGCCGGGTAGCGTGGGGATCTTCGGACGGCGGAAGCCCTCCGGAGTCCTGAAGGCAGTGCCATGACCCCGCGTTCCGACGACACTCCCGTGCGAGCCCGGCTCCGGCTCGACGCCGCGCTCGCCGAGGTGGCCACCGCCTTCCGCGGCGCGACCGCCGCCGCGGACGAGGTCCAGTGCGACTGCCACTGGGGCGGTGAGGAAGAGCTGGCGCGGTTGAAGTCCCCGGACCTGGAACTGGACCCCGACCTCCTGCACCGCACCTGGTCGGCTCCCGACTGGCGCGACAAGGGCGCCGTGCTGCGCCGCGTCCTGCCCCAGTTCTCCGTCGCCCTCGTCCATGGCCTGGTGGAGCCGATGTCCGGCATGGAGGACGTCGGGCGGGTGTTCGCCTGGGGCGGGTGGGACCGGTGGCCCGCCCGCCAGAGCGCGGCGGTGGGGGAGTTCCTGCACGCCTGGTGGGCGTACAGCCTCGTCGAGACGGATCCCGCCGTGCCCGTGCACGAGCTGCTCGTGCTGTGCGCCGAGGCCTCCGGCACGCTCGACCCCTGGCTCGCCGTATGGGAGACGACGGACCATCCGGCGGCCCACCGGCACCTGGCCGAGGCGGCCGACCAGTGGGACCACGACCTCCTCGCGGACGAACTTCCCTGGCGCACCTGGCACGACGAGGACCGGCTGCGCACCGGGCTGGCGGCCTGGCTGGTCCGCCACGCCCACCCCCGGCTGCGGTCCCGGGGCGCTCCGGGGGAACTGCTCCACCGGATACGGCTGATCGGCCTCAGCGGTCCGGCCCGCTGGGAGGACCCGCACTGGCCGAACCACCGCTACTGAGCCACGCGTCCGCACCCGGTCGGGAACGCGCGCCGGGGACGGCCGCCCCCGGTCCGGAGCCCGCTCCGGGGAAGGCCGCCCCCGGCGCGGGAGGGCGCGCCGAGTCCGTCCGCCCCCCGTCAGGCGCACGCGCGGAGGACGGCCGCCCGGCAGGTGGCCGGGTCGCCCCAGGCGTCCCGCAGCGGGCGCGCCTTGCGCAGCCACAGGGAGAGGTCCAGCTCCTCCGTGTAGCCGACCGCGCCGTGGATCTGCAGCGCGGTGCGGGCCGCCGCGTATCCCGCCTCGCCGGTCGTCACCTTGGCCGCCGCGAGGTCCCCGTCCGCCAGCGTCACCGCCGCCCCGAAGAGCAGCGGCCTCGCGAACTCCAGGGCGAGCAGCGTGTCGGCCAGCCGGTGCTTGACCGCCTGGAACGCGCCGATCGGGGTGCCGAACTGGGAGCGCTGCCGGGCGTACCCGACCGTCCGGTCGAGCAGCGCGAGGCCCACGCCCAGTGACTGCGCCGCCGTCGCCAGCCGCGCCCAGCGCAGGGCCTCCCCGGCCGCGGCGGCCACGGCCGGGCCCTCGGCGAGCAGCTCCCCGCCGGGCGCGGGGCGCGCGAGCCGCCGCGCGGGGTCCGCGGACACCCGGACCGGGCCGTGGCCGGGCGCCCGCCACAGCTCCCCGCCCCGCACGACGAGCACGGCGTCGGCCCGGTCGGCGTCGAGGGCGTAGGGGACGGCAGGCCGCCCCGGAGGACGGTCGCGGTCCGCTCCGGAGGCCGGCCCGGTCCCCGGCCTCGCTCCGGCGGCCGGGCTCGACCGCGCCCCCGCTCCGGCGGCCCGCCCCGCCGGGACGGCCGTCCCCGCGTCCGGCATCGCCAGCGTCGCCGTCCGCTCGCCCGAGGCCAGCCCCGGCAGCAGGCGTTTCGCCGGGCCCGGCTCGCCGAGCCGCGCCAGCTCGCCCAGGAGCGCCGCCGTCGCCACCGTCTCCACCACCGGACCCGGAACCACGTGCCGGCCCAGCTCCACGAAGGCGTGGGCGAGTTCCACGGGGAGCGGTCCGAGCCCCTCGTACGCCTCCGGTACCGCGAGCGCGAACACGCCCGCCTCCGCCAGCCGCCCCCACAGCGCCCGCCCCGGCCCGGGGTCGCCGCCCGCCCAGGCACGGGCCGCCGCCGGGGTGTCCGAGGCGGTCAGCATCGCGTCCAGGGAGCGGGCGAAGGCCCGCTGTTCCCCGGTCGGCAGGAAGCTCATCAGCGGCGCCCCTTCGGGAGGCCGAGCAGCCGCTCGGCGATGATGTCGCGCTGGATCTCGTTGGTGCCCGCGTAGAGGGGGCCCGCGAGCGCGAAGACGTACCCCTCGGCCCAGGGGCCGTCGGCCCACTCGCCCGCCGGGCCCAGGAGGTCGAGCGCCGTCTCGTGCAGCGCCAGGTCGTACTCCGACCAGAAGACCTTGTTGAGACTGGACTCGGCCCCCGACGGCGCTCCCGCCGCGAGCCGTGCCGCCGCGCCCGCCGTGAACAGCTGGTACGCCCGCGCCCCGATCACCGCGTCCGCCACCCGGTCCCGCAGCGCCGGACCGGCCGGGGTGTCCTCCGCGCGCCAGAGCGCGACGAGCCGGTCGGCGGCGGCGAGGAAGCGGCCGGGGGAGCGGAGCATCAGACCGCGCTCGTTGCCGGTGGTGGACATCGCGATGCGCCAGCCCTGGCCGGGCTCCCCGATGACGTCCTCGTCGGGGACGAACACCTCGTCGAGGAAGAGCTCCGCGAAGGCCGGCTTCCCGTCGAGCCGGCCGATGGGACGGACCGTCACCCCCGGCGCCCGCAGGTCGAACATGAGATAGGTGAGGCCCCGGTGGGGCCGGTCCGCGTCCGGGTCGCTGCGGAAGATGCCGAAGGCCCGGTCGGCGAAGGCGGCCCGGGAGGACCAGGTCTTCTGCCCGGAGAGCAGCCAGCCGCGGTCCGTACGGACCGCGCGGGAGGTGAGGGACGCCAGGTCGGAGCCCGCCTCGGGCTCCGACCACGCCTGCGCCCAGATCGTCCCGCCGGTCGCCATCGACGGCAGCACCCGGGCCCGCTGCTCCTCCGTGCCGTGGTCGAAGAGGGTGGGGGCGAGGAGCTGGACGCCGTTCTGCGAGACCCGGCCGGGTGCCCCCGCCGCCCAGTACTCCTCCTCGAAGACCAGCCACCGGGCGAGGTCGACGCCCCGGCCGCCGTACTCCTCGGGCCAGGAGACCACCGACCAGCGGGCGGCGGCCAGTTCGGCCTCCCAGGCGCGGTGGGCGGCGAAGCCCTCCGCCGTTTCGAGGGAGGGCGGGGGCGTGGCGGGGACGTGCGCCCGCAGCCACTCCCGGGCCTCCGCCCGGAAGGCCTCCTCGGCCCGTGTGTACGAGAGGTCCATCGGTCACCCCGCCCTCACCCGTTCCCTAACAAGTGTTTGGTAGGTTAACGTACGGCCATGAGCAGCGTCGAGGAGTTCCGGGCGGAGATACGGGGCTGGCTGAAGACCCACCTCAGCGGCTCCTTCGCCGCCCTCAGAGGGCGCGGCGGACCCGGCCGCGAGCACGAGGCCTTCGCCGAA
Organism: Streptomyces sp. NPDC002057; assembly: GCF_040296665.1. Classification (NCBI taxonomy): domain Bacteria; kingdom Bacillati; phylum Actinomycetota; class Actinomycetes; order Kitasatosporales; family Streptomycetaceae; genus Streptomyces; species Streptomyces sp. NPDC002057. The sequence continues at coordinate 226,582 of NZ_JBEOXR010000004.1, read as the reverse complement.
CGCCTCGCCTGGGAACGGCACCTGGCCGCCCACGGCTGGACCTGCGTCGGCTGGCCGAAGGAGTACGGCGGACGCGGCGCGAGCATCGAGGAACAGATCGCCTTCCACGAGGAGTACGCCCTCGCCGACGCGCCCGCCCGCGTCAACCACATCGGTGAACAGCTCCTCGGCCCCACCCTCATCGACCACGGCACCGAGGAACAGAAGGCCCGCTTCCTGCCCCCGATCCGCGCCGTCCGGGAACTCTGGTGCCAGGGCTACAGCGAACCCGGCGCCGGCTCCGACCTCGCCGCCGTCCGCACCCGCGCGGTACGGGACGGCGACGCGTGGGCGGTGACCGGACAGAAGATCTGGACCTCCCTCGCCCACGAGGCCCAGTGGTGCTTCGTCCTCGCCAGGACGGAGCCGGGCGCACGGCGCCACGCCGGACTCTCCTACCTCCTCGTCCCCCTCGACCGGCCCGGCGTCGAGATCCGGCCCATCGTCCAGCTCACCGGCACCAGCGAGTTCAACGAGGTCTTCTTCGACGGGGCCCGCACGGACGCGGCGAACGTCGTCGGCGCGCCCGGCGACGGCTGGCGGATCGCCATGGCCACCCTCGGCTACGAACGCGGCGTCTCCACCCTCGGCCAGCAGGTCGGCTTCCGCCGCGAACTCGACGCCCTCGTCGCCCTCGCCCGCCACAACGGCTCCGCCGCCGACCCCGACATCCGCGACCGCCTCACCCGCGCCTGGGCCGGCCTCGAAGCCCTGCGCGCCGGAGCCCTGCGCGGCACCGACCCCTCCGCCGCCAAGCTCTCCTGGTCCCACTGGCACCGCGACCTCGGCGAACTCGCCCTGGAGGTGTGCGGCCCCACCGCCACCCTCGCCACCTCCGCCCCCTACGAACTCGACGACTGGCAGCGCCTGTTCCTCTTCTCCCGCGCCGACACCGTCTACGCCGGCTCCAGCGAGATCCAGCGGAACATCATCGCCGAGCGGGTGCTCGGCCTCCCCAAGGAGCCGCGCCCATGACCCGTACCCCGCCGCCCCCCTACGTGAAGGGCCACGGCCTCCTCGCCGGACGGACCGCCGTCGTCACCGCCGCCGCCGGCGCCGGGATCGGCGGCGCCACCGCCCGCCGCTTCCTGGAGGAAGGCGCCCGCGTGCTCGTCAGCGACGCCCACACCCGGCGCCTCAAGGAGACCGAGACCGCGCTCGCCGCCGAGTTCGGCGCCGGATCCGTCGCCTCCCAGCCGTGCGACGTCACCGACGACAGCCAGGTCCAGGCCCTGTACGACACCGCCGTACGGCTCCACGGACGCCTCGACATCATCGTCAACAACGCCGGCCTCGGCGGCACCGCCGACCTCGCCGACATGACCGACGAGCAGTGGAACCGGGTCCTCGACGTCACCCTCGGCGGCACCTTCCGCTGCACCCGGGCCGCCCTCCGCCGCTTCCGCGACTCCGGCACCGGCGGCGTCGTCGTCAACAACGCCTCCGTCGTCGGCTGGCGCGCCCAGACCGGACAGGCCCACTACGCCGCCGCCAAGGCCGGCGTCATGGCCCTCACCCGCTGCGCGGCCGTCGAGGCGGCCGCGTACGGCGTCCGCGTCAACGCCGTCTCCCCGTCCCTCGCCATGCACCCCCACCTGGCCAAGGTCACCACCGCCGAACTCCTGGACGAGCTCACCGCCCGCGAGGCCTTCGGCCGGTACGCCGAGCCCTGGGAGATCGCCAACGTCATCGTCTTCCTCGCCGGCGACTACTCCTCCTACATGACCGGCGAGACGGTCTCCGTCAGCAGCCAGCACCCGTAGGCCCAGAATGGACGCGTGCCGAACACTCCCAGCAAGAAGAAGACCCAGGTGAGCGGCGGGCCCGAGCGCCGCCGCGAACTCCTCGACACGGCCGCCGAGGTGTTCGCCGCCCAGGGGTACAACGCCACCACCGTCCGCAAGATCGCGGACGCCGCCGGGATGCTCGCCGGCAGCCTCTACTACCACTTCGACTCCAAGGAGTCGATGCTCGACGAGATCCTCTCCACCTTCCTCGGCGAGCTGTGGGAGGGGTACGACGCCGTCCTCGACGCCGGACTCGGCCCCCGCGAGACCATCGAGGCCCTCGTCACCGAGTCCTTCCGCGAGATCGACCGGCACCGCGCCGCCGTCGCCATCTACCAGAAGGAGTCCCGCCACCTCACCGACCAGCCCCGCTTCCACTACCTGACCGACTCGCAGCGCAGGTTCGAGAAGGCCTGGCTCGGCACCCTGGAGCGCGGGGTCGCCGCCGGGGTCTTCCGCGCCGACCTCGACGTCCGCCTCACCTACCGGTTCGTCCGCGACACCGTCTGGGTCGCCGCGTCCTGGTACCGCCCGGGCGGTCTGCACAGCCCCGAGGAGATCGCCCGCCAGTACCTGTCCATGGTCCTGGACGGGATCGCCGTCCGTCCCTAGCCGCGTCCCCGACGCCGGGAAGACACCAGGAGGAGCCCGCCATGCCCGAGGCCTACATCGTCGAAGCGGTCCGCACCCCCGTGGGACGCCGAGGGGGCGGCCTCTCGGCCGTCCACCCGGCGGACCTCGGCGCCCACGTCCTCAAGGCCCTCGTCGCCCGCTCCGGGATCGACCCGGCCGCCGTCGACGACGTGGTCCTCGGCTGCCTCGACACCGTCGGACCGCAGGCCGGCGACATCGCCCGTACGGCATGGCTGGCCGCGGGCCTCCCCGAGGAGGTCCCCGGGGTGACCGTCGACCGCCAGTGCGGCTCCTCCCAGCAGGCCGTGCACTTCGCCGCCCAGGCCGTCATGTCCGGCACCCAGGACCTCGTCGTCGCCGGCGGCGTGCAGAACATGTCGATGATCCCCATCGCCTTCGCCTCCCGGCAGGCCGCCGAGCCCCTCGGCCTCACCGGCGGCCCCTTCCACGGCAGCGAGGGCTGGCGCGCCCGGTACGGCGACGCGCCGGTCAACCAGTTCCACGGCGCCGAGCTCATCGCCGAGAAGTGGCGGATCACCCGACGCGACCAGGAGGAGTTCGCCCTCCGCTCGCACGAGCGGGCGCTCCGCGCGATCGACGGGGGCCGCTTCGCACGGGAGACCGTGGCGTACGGAGAGGTCGCCCTCGACGAGGGCCCGCGCCGCGACACCAGCGCGGCGAAGATGGCCGGGCTCCGGCCCGTCGTCGAGGGCGGCACCATCACCGCCGCCTGCTCCTCCCAGGTCTCCGACGGGGCGGCGGCGCTGCTCCTGGCGAGCGAGCGGGCCGTACGGGAACACGGGCTGACCCCCCGGGCCCGGATCCACCACCTCTCCGCGCGCGGGGAGGACCCGATCCGGATGCTCTCCGCGCCGATCCCCGCGACCGCCCACGCGCTCAAGAAGAGCGGCCTGACCATCGACGACATCGACCTCGTCGAGATCAACGAGGCCTTCGCCCCCGTCGTCCTGGCCTGGCTGAAGGAGACCGGCGCCGACCCCGCCCGCGTCAACGTCAACGGCGGTGCGATCGCCCTCGGCCACCCGCTCGGCGCGACCGGTGCGAAGCTGATGACGACGCTCCTCCACGAACTGGAACGCACGGGCGGCCGCTACGGCCTCCAGACCATGTGCGAAGGCGGCGGCCAGGCGAACGTGACGATCATCGAACGGCTGTGAGCGGCCCGCGGCCGGGCGTCCCGGGGTTGTGAGGTCGCCCACGTCGCACCGCCGTGGGCTGGTGCGATCCGTCCGGGCATCGGTCGGGCGGGGCGGGAAGGTCCCGAGGCGCACTATTGTTCCGGTAGAGACATCCGGGGCTCGTTCCGCGCGTTCCGGTAGACAGCCCGGGCCCGTATCGCGTGTTCCGGGTAGAGCAGCCGGGGCCCGCACCGTGCAGGTGCGGGCCCTGGCTGTGCCGCGAGCACCGGCCAGAAAGGCACGCATGACCCGCTCCGAACGCCCTCACAAGCGCAGCCCCCGCACCGCCCAGGCGAAGTCCACGTCGCAGCCGAAGAACTCCCGCGGCGGCCGCCGTCCCACCGCGCCCCCGCCGCCGAGCGAGTTCACGCCGCCGGAGACGCTGACCCCCGCGCTGCCCGCGGTGGCCGCCTTCGCCGACCTCGACATGCCCGAGGGCCTGCTGCGGACCCTGGGTGAGCAGGGCGTCACGGAGCCGTTCCCGATCCAGGCCGCGACGCTGCCGAACTCGCTGGCCGGCCGCGACGTGCTCGGCCGGGGGCGTACCGGCTCCGGCAAGACCCTCGCCTTCGGGCTCGCGATCCTCGCCCGCACCGCGGGCCGCCGCGCCGAGCCGGGCGCGCCGCTCGCGCTGGTCCTGGTGCCCACGCGCGAGCTCGCGCAGCAGGTGACCGACGCGCTCACCCCGTACGCCTCCGCGCTGCGGCTCCGCATCACCACCGTCGTCGGCGGCATGTCGATCAGCCGGCAGTCCTCCGCGCTGCGGCGCGGCGCCGAGATCCTCATCGCCACGCCCGGCCGTCTCCACGACCTCATCGACCGGGGCGACTGCCGGCTCGACCAGGTCGCCGTCACCGTCCTCGACGAGGCCGACCAGATGGCCGACATGGGCTTCCTGCCCCAGGTCACGAAGCTGCTGAAGCAGGTCGAGCCGGGCGGGCAGCGCCTGCTGTTCTCGGCCACCCTCGACCGGAACATCGACCGCCTGGTCAAGATGTTCCTCGACGACCCGGTCGTGCACTCCGTCGACCCGTCGGCCGGCGCGGTCACCACCATGGAGCACCACGTCCTGTACGTGGCCGACGAGACCGACAAGAAGGCCGTCACGCTGCGGATCGCCGCCCGCGACGGCCGGACGATCCTCTTCCTGGACACCAAGCGGTCCGTGGACCGGCTGGTCAAGCGGCTCCTCGCCAACGGTGTGCGGGCCTCAGGCCTGCACGGCGGCCGCTCGCAGCCGCAGCGGAACCGGACCCTCGACCAGTTCAAGAGCGGTCAGGTCACGACCCTCGTCGCGACGAACGTCGCGGCGCGCGGCATCCACGTCGACGACCTCGACATGGTCGTGAACGTCGACCCGCCGATGGACCACAAGGACTACCTGCACCGCGGCGGCCGGACCGCCCGTGCCGGTGAGTCCGGCAGCGTCTTCACCCTGGTCCTGCCCGAGCAGAAGCGCGACATGGGCCGTCTGATGACGAACGCGGGCATCAGCCCCCGCACGGCGCAGATCAAGTCCAGCGACGACGAGCTGGCCGAGCTGACCGGCGCGCGGGAGCCCTCCGGCGTCCCGATCGTCATCGAGACCCCGCAGCCGACGCAGCCGCGCAAGCCGGCCGGCTCCGCCGCCGGTGGCCGCTCCGCGGGCCGGCGCCGCCGTCCCGCCCCGGCCGGAGGCACGGCCGGCACGGGCACGGGCTCCGGCCGTTCCGGAGCCACGGGCACGGCCTCGGGCCGCGCCGCGGGCTCCTCGGGCCGTACGGCGGGCTCCGCGGGCCGCACCGCCGGTGCCGCCGGCGGTGCGGGCCGCGCGTCCGGCGGTGGCCGGGGCGCGGGCTCCGGCACGGGCGGCGGACGCGGCGCCTCCGCCGGCTCCGGTGCCGGCCGAGTCGGGCGTCAGGCCGCGGGCACCAGCCGTGCGCGGAGCGCCGGCAGCTCGCGGGGGTCCAGGCCGAGGCCGACCGACACGTAACGGAACACGCTCCCGTACGAGGAGCGCAGCTGCTCCAGGGCGGTGTCGAGGTACTCCTCCCGCACCTCCTGGAGCGGAATGATCAGGGCCGGGTTCCTCATGAGCCCGGCCCGTTCCAGTTCCTCCCGCAGCCGGGCGTCGTACGCGGCGCGGAAGGTGTTGGAGGCCAGGTAGTCCGCGCGGGCGAGGGGCTCGGGCACCCCCAGCAGGGTCAGCAGGAGCCAGCTCGTCCAGCCCGTCCGGTCCTTGCCCGAGGTGCAGTGCAGGAGCAGCGGCCCCCGGCGTGGGTCGGCCAGGTCCCGCAGGGTCGCCGCGAAGGCGGCCCGGTTCGCGGGGTCGGTGACGAAGGTGCGGTACACCTCGCGCATGAACGCGGCGGCCCGTCCGCCGCCCAGCATCTCCTCCTGCCGCACCGGGTCGCGCGAGCCGATCGCGGTGAGGAGCCGCCCGAACAGACCGTTGTCGGTGACGGGCCGGGGGACCGGGACCGGACCGGCCGGCAGCCGGTCGGCGCCGTCCTGGCCGACCTCCAGGGGGATCCGCAGGTCGACCACGGTGCGCAGGCCGAGCCCGTCGAGCGTGCTCAGGTCCGGGTCGGTCAGCCTGGCGAGGTGGTCGCCCCGGTAGGCGAGGCCGTACCGGACCCGCCTCCCGTCGTACGTGGGGTAGCCGCCGAGGTCACGGACGTTGACGGCGCCCTGGAGCGGGATCCGCCGGATCGGGTGTGCCCGGGGGAACCCGGGGCGGGCGGTCGCCCCGGCGGGCAGGGCGCCGAGCAGGGCGGTGGCGCCGGTGGCGGTGAGCAGCGCGCGTCGGGACAGGTGCACGGCCGGACTCCTTTGCGGCTCAAGGGGGTTGAGGGTGGTGCGGTGCGGTGTGGAGGTCACTCCTCGGGGTGCGGAAGCGTCCGCAGGACCCGCGCGGCCTCCGTCATGATCCGGGCGACCAGCTCCTCGCAGCTGGGCAGGTCCTCGATCACCCCCGCGACCTGACCCGCGGCCATCACGCCCAGGTCGGTGCGGCCCTCGACCATGGAGGCCCGCAGCAGCATCGGGGTGTTCGCGGCGAGGAGGACCTGGCTCCAGGACAGGTCCCTTCCGTGGCGCATCGCGAGGCCGTCGCGGACCATCGCGGACCAGGAGAGCCCGGAGAGCCTGCGGAATCCGGCCGCGCGGTGCAGGGCCCGCGCCAGGGTCCGTATCCGCCCGGCGTTCTCCAGGGACGCCACCAGCTCCGTGCGGAGCATCCGGTGGGGCAGCCCGTCGACGGCGGTGGTGACGGTGACGTCCTTGACGGTGGCGGCCAGATAGCGGGCCTTGACGGCGTCCGGCACGGTCGAGTCGGAGGTCAGCAGGAAGCGGGTGCCCATCGCGACGCCCGCCGCCCCGTGGGCGAGCGCGGCGACCAGGCCCCGCCCGTCGTGGAAGCCGCCCGCCGCGATCACCGGGACGTCCACGGCGTCCACCACCTGCGGCAGCAGGACGCTCGTCGCGACCTCGCCGGTGTGGCCGCCGCCCTCCCCGCCCTGGACGAGCACGGCGTCCGCGCCCCAGGCGGCGACCTTCTCCGCGTGCCGCCGGGCGCCGACGGAGGGGATGACGACGACCCCGGCGTCCTTGAGTTCGGCGATCAGGTCGCGGGAGGGAGCGAGGGCGAAGGAGGCGACCCGTACCCCCTCGTCGACGATGATCCGGACCCGTTCACGGGCGTCCCCCGCGTCGGCGCGCAGGTTCACCCCGAAGGGCCGGTCGGTGCGGGAGCGCACCTCGCGGACGGCGGCGCGCAGCTCGTCCACGGTCATGGTCGCGGAGGCGAGGACGCCGAGCGCGCCCGCGTTCGCGGTGGCGGAGACGAGCCGGGGCCCGGCGACCCAGCCCATGCCGGTCTGCACGATCGGGTGGCGGACCCCGGTCAGCTCGGTGAGCGCGGTCCTCATCGGGGCGCGACCTCGCGGTCCCGCAGCCGCCGGGGGTCGATGACCTCGCGGATCAGCCGCAGCTCCTCGGCGGTGGGCTCGCGGGTGTACGGCACGTCCTCGTCGATCACCAGGTCGAAGCCGGTGGCCGCGCGGACCTCCTCGACGGTGACGCCCGGGTGGAGGGAGGCGATCCGCATCGTGCGGTCGGGCGTCTCGAAGTCGAGGACGGCGAGGTCGGTGACGACCCGGGGGAGGCGGTGGTACGGCCCGACGGCATGGTCGTAACCGACCCCGCTGATCATGTCGACCCGCTCGACGAAGACCCGGGGCGAGTGCTTGGGGATCCAGTAGCTGACCGGGTTGTTGAGGGTGTTGACGGGGGCTCCGCGGACGCCGAGGAGCTGGCGGGAGGGCCGCCGCCAGTCGCCGATGCAGGAGATGTTCTGGTTGCCGTACCGGTCGATCTGACTGGCGCCCATCATCACGTGCCGCTTCCCGCCGGTGACCATGGCGAGGTGCCTGCGGTACGGCAGCCAGCCCTCGGGCTCCCCGTCGAGGCCGACGAGCAGGGCCTCGCCGTCGGTGAGGAGCAGGTCGGGGGAGAAGGTGCGTTTGGCGAGGCGGGCGCCGAAGGAGGGGATCAGGCCCATGGGGCTGGCGAGGACCTCCCCGTTGTCGCGCCAGGCCTCGGCGCAGGCGATCACGCAGTACTCGGCCCGGGCGGCCGCTTCCGTCGTCACGTCCGCCGCTCCTCGCGCTCGTGGTGCCAGGCCCGCACGGCGGCCTGGTAGTCGTCCTCGGTCCTGCCCGACAGGAAGCGCTCGGCGAACTCGGGCCAGGGGGTGGTGGCGTAGAGCCTCTGGAACGGCTCGTCGCGGTCGTGGTCGGGGACGCAGGAGGTGAAGTGGGCCCCGTTCGGGGTCTCGACGACTCCCGTGACGCTGTGGCGGCTGACGAGGAGGGTCTGGGGCACGGTGTCCGGCCCGAAGCGGTCGACGACCCGCTCGCAGGAGACGTACGCCGTGTCGGCGGCCTCGCAGAACAGGTCGTCGAAGTACGGGTCGGGGCCGAGGTACTGGCCGTTGCCGAGCCGGTCGGCGCGGTTGAGGTGGACGAGGGCGGCGTCCATGCGCAGCGCCGGCACGGCCACGAACTCCTCGCCGTCCTCGTACGGGGAGGTGACGGTCCGCAGGCCCGGGTTGACCCGCATCACGTCGGAGCCGAGCCCGGCCCGTACCGGAAGGAAGGGCAGCCGGTTGGCGGCGGCGTGCAGGCCCCACATGAACATCGCCTCGTCGAGTTCGGTGAGCTCGAAGGCGCCGCGCTCGCGGGCCGCCCGGAAGTGGGGTTCGAGGGGGATGGAGTCCAGGGTCGCGAAGGGGGCGACGAGCCGCCGGATCCGGCCGGCGGCGGCGAGCAGGCCGACGTCCGGGCCGCCGTAGGAGATCACCGTGAGATCGGTGATCCCGGAGCGGAGCACCGCCCTCACCAGGGCCATCGGCTTGCGCCGCGAGCCCCAGCCGCCGATCCCGACCGTCATCCCGGAACGGAGCCGGCCGACGACCTCCTCGGGCGTCATGGTCTTGTCGCTCACGCGGAGTCCTCCTTCCCGAAGGTGTCGCGGACCCGGTCGGCGACCCCGCTCAGATTGGCCTCGAAGGTGAAGCCCTGCTCGAAGCGGTAGCTGCGCCGTACGTCCACGGGGTCGATGCCGTTGAGCGCGGCCTTGGCGAGGCGCAGGAGGCTGCCGTCCTTGGCGGCGATCTCCCCGGCCAGCGCGAGGGCCGCGCCGAGCAGCTCCGGGCGCGGGACCACCTGCCACACCGAGCCGTGCGCGTGGAGTTCGGCGGCGGTCGCGGTCCGCGAGGTGTAGTAGAGGGCCCGCATCAGATGCTGGGGGACGAGCCGGGCGAGGTGGGTCGCCGCGCCGAGCGCGCCCCGGTCCAGCTCGGGGAGGCCGAAGACGGCGTCCTCGGCGGCGACGATCGCGTCGGCGTTGCCGACGAGCCCGACGCCGCCGCCCAGGCAGTGGCCGGCGACCGCCGCGACGACCGGCACCTCGCACTCGTAGACGGCGGCGAAGGCCTCCGCGCAGCCGCTGTTGGCCCCGATCAGCGAGGCGTGCCCGGGGTCGCGCTGCAACTCCTTGATGTCGACCCCCGCGTTGAAGCCGCGGCCCTCGGCGGTGAGGACGACGCACCGGACCTCGGGGTCCCGGCCGGCGGTGCGGACGGCGTCGGCGAGCGCGTACCAGCCTGTGACGGGCAGGGCGTTGACGGGTGGGAAGTCGACGGTGACCAGGGCCACGCCCGGAGCGGGGCGAGAGGTGCAGACACCCATGAGCGGATCAGCTACCTTTCCACCAAACGTTTGTTAGGTACCTCTTGGAGGGGAAGGTAGCAGCCGATGGAGCTGGACGGGAGGGTCGTGCTCGTCACCGGTGGAACCCGAGGAGTCGGCGCGGGCATCGCCCGCGCCTTCCTGCGGGCCGGCGCCCGGGTCGCCGTCTGCGCCCGCAGACCCCCGGACACACCGGTCGCGGCGGCGGGCCGCACCGCCGACTTCCACCCGCTCGACCTGCGGGAACCCACCGCCGTGCGGGAGTTCTTCACCGCCTTCGCCGAGCGGTACGGACGGCTCGACACCCTCGTCAACAACGCGGGCGGCACGCCGTACCGCCTCCTGGGGGAGGGCGAGGCCGAACGGCACGCGCGCGTGGTCGAGCTGAACCTCACCGCCCCGCTCGCCGTCAGCCTCGCCGCCCACCCGCTCCTCGCGGCCTCGCACGGCACGGTCCTCATGATCGGCAGCGTCAGCGGCACCCGGCCCTCCCCGGGCACCGCCGCCTACGGCGCGGCCAAGGCGGGCCTGGAGAACCTCGCCCGCTCCATGGCCGTCGAATGGGCCCCCGAGGTACGGGTCAACACCCTCGTCCTCGGCATGGTCAGGACCGAACTGTCCCGCCTGCACTACGGCGACGACGCGGGGGTCGCCGCCGTCGGCCGGACCGTACCGCTGGGCCGGCTCGCCGCACCGGACGAGATCGGGGAGGCGGCCGTCTTCCTCGCCTCCGACCGGGCCGCCTACGTCTCGGGAGCCTCGCTCCTCGTACACGGCGGCGGGGAACGCCCCGCCTTCCTGGACGCCGCCACCGCCAACCGACAGAGCTGAGGGGAAACCGGGATGGGAATCTGCGAGGGCCGTGTCGTCATCGTCACCGGAGCGGGACGCGGACTGGGCCGGGCGCACGCGCTCGCCTTCGCCGCCGAGGGCGCCCGGGTCGTCGTCAACGACCTCGGGGTCGGCCTCGACGGCCGCCCCGCGCCCGACAGCCCGGCGACGGCGGTCGTCGAGGAGATCAGGGCCGCCGGCGGTGAGGCCCGCGCCCACGGCGGCGACATCGCGACCACCGAGGGCGCCGCCTCCCTGGTCGCGACCGCCCTCGACACCTGGGGACGGCTCGACACCCTCGTCAGCAACGCGGGCTTCCTCCGTGACCGGATGCTCGTGAACCTCGACGAGAAGGACTGGGACGCCGTCATGCGGGTCCACGGCAAAGGCCACTTCCTGCCCCTGCGGCACGCCGCCGCGCACTGGCGGGCCGAGGCGAAGGCCGGACGGGCGCCGGTCGCCAGGGTCGTCCACACCACCTCGGGCGCCGGGCTGCTCGGCAGCGTCGGACAGGCCAACTACGCGGCGGCGAAGGCCGCGATCGTCGGACTCACCCTGGTCGCGGCGGCGGAACTCGCCCGGTACGGGGTCCAGGTCAACGCGATCGCCCCGGCGGCCAGGACCCGGATGACCGAGCGGGTCTTCGACGGCCTGGACGCACTGCCCGAGGACGTGTCACCGCTCGTGGTGTGGCTGGGCTCGGCCGCGTCGGAGGGCGTGACCGGCAGGATCTTCGAGGCCGAGGGGGGCCGCCTCACCGTCATGGAGGGCTGGCGGCCCGGCCCGACGGAGGACAAGGGCACGCGCCGGACCCCGGCGGAGGCGGGTGAGACGGCCCGCCGCCTCCTGTCGGAGTCGGAGCCACCGCGCCCGGTGTACGGGGCCTGAGCCCGCCCGGGGGCGGCGGCCCGGGCGCGCCGACGCGGTGCGCGAGCCGGGCCCGTCCGCGTCCGCGACCCGTCCTCGACCCGTCCTCGACCCGTCCTCGACCCGTACGGGAGGCATGTCCGCCGGGGTCCGAAAAGGCCCCGGCGGACCCATGCACACGAGATCCGCACGTTCGCGGGCAAGGGGTTAACGTCCGGCGAATACAGGGCCGTTGGGGTTCCGGGCGGGATCTACGCGCGTCCACAATCTCAGCCATGCGAATCCCCCCTCGATTCACCCTCGCCGGCGGTGTCGCCACCGCCCTCCTCTCGTCCCTCCTCCTCGGCGCCCCCGCCACCGCCGCACCCGCCCCCGCACCCGCCGCCGTCGTGACCTCGGTCGCGGCGACCGCCGCCGTCGGCGACATCTGCTACTCCGACCTGCCCAGCCAGGCGCACACGACCCTGCGCCTGATCGACGCCGGCGGCCCCTTCCCGTACAGCCAGGACGGCACCGTCTTCCAGAACCGGGAACGGATCCTGCCCGGCCGGTCGCTCGGCTACTACCACGAGTACACGGTCGAGACCCCCGGCTCCTCCACGCGCGGCGCCCGCCGCGTCGTCACCGGCGACGCGGCCCAGGAGGACTACTACACGGCCGACCACTACGCGTCCTTCGACCTGATCGACCACGACTGCTGACAGCCGCACCGCGGCCGGTCGGCCCCACCCCACCGGCCGCACCCGACCCCTCAGGCGCGACGCGGGGACGTCCATTCGAGCCGGGTCCTGACCCGGGGGTCGTGGACGTACTCCAGGGCGGCGAGCGCCGTCTCCCGCGCCGCGCCCTCCGGGTCCCCGTCCGCGAGGACCGACGCCAGCGCGTCGACGGCACGCGGGTCCTGACGGATCGCCAGGCCGCGCGCCGCCTCCGCCGCCGTCTCCGGATCGGTGTCGCCCAGCCGCTCGGCGAGCCCCTCCCGGACGAGGGGGGTGTCGTCGGGCAGCTCGGCGAGCGCGAGCGTCGCCCAGTCCCGTACCCGCGCGTCACCGTCCCGGCTCAGCGCCAGCAACACCCCGAGCGCCTCCACGTGCCCGGCCGGCACGATCCCCGCCAGGGCCCCCGCGACCGCCCGCCGTACCGCCGCGTCGGCGTGCCCGGCCGCCGCGAGGAGTTCGGGCACCGCGGCCGGATCCCCGCACTCCCCGAGCGCCGACACCACCGAGAGCACCGGCTCCCGCGCCGGACCCACCACCTCCGCCGCGACCCGCCGCAGCACCGGCACCGCGCTCGCCGCGAAGTCCGGCAGGGCGCCGAGCACCCGCGCGCCGAGCGCCCGGCGCAGCGGATCGCGGTACGCGCACCACGCGGCCGCCGCCACGAAGGTCTCCTCGTCGGCCCGGCCGGCCAGTTCGGCCACCGCCGTCGTCCAGTCGTCGAGCTCCGGGTCGCCGCAGCGCAGGGCCCGCGCCGCCAGCTCCTCCTGCGAGGTACGCAGCCCCAGCGCCGCCTCCAGGAGCGTGGCGATGGCGGCGTGCCCCGTCTGGCGTTCGTCGCCGCGCCCGGGAGCGCCGTCCTCCCGCAGCAGCTCCACGACGACCGTCACCCCGCCGTCCTCCCGGACACGCCGGATCACGGCCTCGTACGTCTGCCCGCCCTCGTTCCCCGCGACGAGCCCGCGCCGCAGCTCGGCCGCGATGTCGGCGCCGATCCAGCGCCGGGCCTCCCGCAGCGCCGCCTCCCGGGCCGTCGCCCCGTGGTCGAGGAGCGCCCGGACGCATCCGGTGGAGCCGCGCCGGGCGGCGGCCACGAGCGGGAGGAACCCGTCGGGTCCGCGCCGGTCGGGGTCGGCCCCGTGCTCCAGGAGCACCCGGGCGGTGTCGGCGTGCCCGAGCCGCAGCGCCCACGCGAGGGCGGTGAAGCCGTAGGCCTCCTCCTGGTCCGCCGCCGCGCCCGCCGCCAGCAGCGCCCGCGTCACGTCGGTGTGTCCGCCGACGGCCGCCCCGCAGAGCGGCAGGTCGCCACCGTCCTCGCCGCTGCCCCGGCCCGGATCGGCCCCGGCGGCCAGCAGCACCCGTACGATTCCGGCCTCGTCGCCGACGGCCGCCCGGTACAGCGCGGTCTCCTCGTCCTCCCGGTCCTCGGGGCCGGCCCCGTTCCGCAGGGCGCGTACGGCCCCGTCCTCGTCCCCGTCCCGGATGGCGTCGAACAACGTGCTCATGCGCCGACCCTGACCCGCCGTCCGGCCCTGGCGCAAATCAGATTCCCGCCCCGTCCTGCGGAGGTCCCGCGCCGGCCGTCCCCGTCCGGCCGTCCGCTCGTACGCCTGTGCCAGAATCAGGCCGCATGACCCATGATCACGACGACGCGGCGCTGAGCGTCGGCCACGGCGACGCCGCGCTCGCGAAGCTCCTGGACCAGGGGCTCGACGCGTTCAACTTCGCGGCCACCGGGACGACCCCCGAGGACCAGGGCGAGCTCTCCGTCAAGGCCGTCGACGCGAACGGCGAGCTCATCGGCGGCCTCACCGGCTGGACCTGGAGCGGCCTCTTCGGCATCGACATGCTGTGGGTCCGCGAGGACAGCCGGCAGGACGGCTGGGGGAGCCGGCTCCTGCGCGCGGCGGAGGACGAGGCCAGGCGCCGGGGCTGCGACCGTGCCAACGTCTCCTCGTTCACCTTCCAGGCCCCGGACTTCTACCGCCGGCACGGATACGTGGAGACCGGCCGGATGCTCGGCATCCCGGGCGGCGCCGAGGACGTCCACTTCCACAAGAGCCTGGTGCGGGACACCCCCGGGGAAGCGTCCTAGGCCCGTCCGGCCACCACCTGGTCCGCGCCGGCCCCGCTGCCCGGCCACAACCTGGCTCGCGCCGGCCCCGCTGCCCGGCCACGGCCTAGCCCGCGCACTCCAGGACCGTGCGGCACACCCCGCACCGGGCTCGCAGTGCCCGGCCCGCAGGCACCCGCAGGCGCTGCCGGCAGACCGGGCAGGCGAACGACACACCGGTCGCGGGCGCCCCGCCGTCGAAGGCGTACGGGGCGCCCTCGCCCGCCCGGCCCCGGCGCCGCTCCCAGCCGTACCGCCGTCGCTCCGCCCAGCCCGCCCCGGCGAGCGGCGGCGGCGTCCGCTCCCGCCCGGCCTCGGCCCGGCCCCGTACCCACGCCTCGTACGCCACGTCGCTGGTGAACCACGGTGACGGGTCCTCGGCGAAGACCTCGGCCCGCTTGGCGAGGACGTAGCCGAACTCCTCCGGCGTCAGATAGCCCAGCTTCTGGCTCTCCACCCCGTCCTGCCGGTAGGCGTCGAGCAGCAGCCAGCCCGCCCCCAGGTACGTGGTGACGACGTCGGTGAGGATCTCGTTCTCGGCGGTGCCCGGGAAGCCGAGGCCGAGCCGGTGCAGCAGGACATGGGTGATCTCGTGGGCGAGCGCCGCGCCGATGTCCCGGCGGCGCGTCCGGAACCGGTCGTTGAGCTCCACGAAGTACTCGGGTCCCGCCGCGAGCTCGACGGCCGCCGCGTACTCCATCGGCCGGAAACTCACCACCATGCGCGCCTCGGGCAGTCTCAGGTGCCGGACGAGGGCGCGGGCGACCCGCTGGGTGCCGAGGTGCAGGTCCTCGTCGTCGGAGAGGGCCACGTCGGCGGGCGGGACGCTGACCGGGTAGCGGTGCACGCCGTCGGGGGAGAGGCGCCGGTAGAGCGCGGTGAGCGAGGCCCCGATGGTGGCGCGGTGCGGAAGGCCGTGGGCGACACGATCGCCCTCCTGACGGTTCGGCATGCCGGATTCCCCCTTGTTCCCACTGTACGGTCATCCCACCGTCTCTGGCCGAAAAGGCTTCCTTGTGGCGGCAGTTGGGTGCTGTCCATAATCCGGACATGACTTGACGGGCGCATGTCATGGCCGTCGAGGCAACCCCCCATGAGAGAAGGCAGACACGTGAAGCAGAACAGAATGGTCCGCGCACTCCAGAAGTTCGCCGCCGCCGGTGCCGTCGTCCTGGCGGCCGTCAGCCTCCAGCCCACCACCAACGCCGCCGCGGCCCCCGCCCCCGTCGTCGGCGGTACCCGCGCCGCCCAGGGCGAGTTCCCCTGGATGGTCAGGCTCTCCATGGGCTGTGGCGGCTCGCTGATCACCCCGCAGGTCGTGCTCACCGCGGCCCACTGTGTGAGCGGCTCCGGCAACAACACCAGCATCACCGCCACCGCCGGAGTCGTGGACCTCCAGAGCAGCAGCGCCATCAAGGTCAAGTCCACCAAGGTCCTCCAGGCCCCCGGCTACAACGGCAAGGGCAAGGACTGGGCGCTGATCAAGCTCGCCAGCCCCATCACCTCGCTGCCCAACCTGAAGCTCGCCGAGACCACCGCGTACAACAGCGGCACCTTCACGGTGGCCGGCTGGGGCGCCGCCCGTGAGGGCGGGGCGCAGCAGCGCTACCAGCTCAAGGCCAACGTGCCGTTCGTCTCGGACGCCTCCTGCCAGTCCTCGTACGGCAGCGACCTCGTCCCGAGCGAGGAGATCTGCGCCGGCTACACCCAGGGCGGCGTCGACACCTGCCAGGGCGACTCCGGCGGCCCGATGTTCCGCAAGGACAACGCCGGAGCCTGGGTCCAGGTCGGCATCGTGAGCTGGGGCCAGGGCTGCGCCCGGCCCAACTACCCCGGCGTCTACACGGAGGTCTCGACCTTCGCCGCCGCCATCAAGTCCGCCGCGGCCACGCTGTAACGGACTCCGCGTACAGGTGCCCCGGAGCGGCCTCGGCTCCGGGGCACCACCCGTGTACCACCGGGCCTCGGCCCCGCGCCCCGGTCCCAGGCACCCCGTGGCCTCGGCCCCGCGCTCCGGTCCCAAGCACCCCCGTGCCCTCGGCCCCGCGCCCCCGTCCCAGGACCCTCTGCCGGTCCCACGGCCCTCGCCTCCGGCCCAGCGTCGCCCCAGCCCCGCCCGACCCTCGATCAGCGTCCTCGTCTCAGTGGCGTTCCCGCAGGACATCGAGCGTGACGCCCGCCCCCGCGTCACCCTCCAGCTCCAGCACCCACACCTCGTTCACGCCCTCCCGGAGCACCGGGCCCGGGACGAAGAGCGCGTCCTGCGGACCGGCCGTCCAGTACCGGCCCAGGCAGAAACCGTTCACCCACACGAAGCCCCGGGTCGCCCCCGGCACCCGCAGCACCGCGTCCCCCGCCCCGGTCACGTCCAGCGTCCCCCGGTGGAGACCCGGCCCGCTCCGCTCCGCCGCGGGCGCGAACGGCACCTTGTCCACGGCCGCCGCCTCGAACGCGTCCAGACGCAGCCCCCGCGAGCGGAACCCGTGCAGATACTGCCGTTCGTGCCGGACCCCGCCCGTGATCCCCTTCGGCTCCCCCAGCCGCGGACCGTAGTTGACCCGGCCGAGCGACTCCACCCACAGATCCACCACCGCCGGACCCGGCACCGGCCCGGCGAGCGTCACGTCCTCACCGTCCGCCGTGTCGAGGACCCCCGCGAGAAGCCCGTCGACGTACACCACCGCCCGGTCCCGCAGCCCCGTCACCCCCAGCGGATACGGCTGCCGGGGACCCGGCACCGCCACCCGGTGACGGACCAGACCCCGGTCCACCCCCAGCTCCTCGAAGGTCGGCGGCACCGGCGTCACCGACTCCTCGCCGCCGAGCACCTCCAGGACCGCGTCCAGCGACGCCCAGCCGTCGACGGTGCCCCGCACCGGGACCGCGAGCCGCGCCGGCGGCGCCGGAGGCTCCGGCAACGCCCCCACCGCATACCGCGCCAGCACCTCGCGGAAGGCCCAGAACTTCTCCGTCGCCCGCCCCGCCTCGTCGACCGGCGCGTCGTAGTCGTACGAGGTCACCGTCGCCCGCAGCGGCCCGTCGTGCAGCTCACCCGCCCGGTTCGCCCCCGCCCAGCCCGCGAAGTTCGTCCCCCCGTGCGCCATGTACACATTGACCGAGGCCCCGCACTCCAGGATCTCCCGCAACGCCGCCGCCGCGTCCTCCGCGCCCCGCACCGCGTGCTCCGTGCCCCAGTGGTCGAACCAGCCGCACCAGAACTCCATGCACATCAGCGGCCCCGACGGCTGATGCCGCCGCAGCGTCGCGAAGCCCTCCCGCGCCCCCGAACCGAAGTTCGCCGTCGCGAGCACCCCCGGCACCGACCCGCCCGTCAGCATGTGGTCCTCGGGACCGTCCGAGGTGAACAGCGGAACGCTCACCCCGCACTCCCGCAGCAGCCCCGCCACCCGCTCCAGATAGGCCAGATCGCTGCCGTAGCTCCCGTACTCGTTCTCCACCTGCACCAGGACCACCGGACCGCCCCGGTCGATCTGCCGCTCCACCACCTGCGGCAGCAGCCGCCGGAACCAGTTCTCCACCGGCGCCAGGAACTCCGGGTCCAGACTCCGCACCCGCCGCCCCAGCGGACCGGTCAGCCAGTGCGGCAGACCGCCGTTCTCCCACTCGGCGCAGATGTACGGACCCGGGCGCACGATCGCCCACATCCCCGCCCGCGCCACCGCGTCCAGGAAACGGCCGAGCGCCTCGACGTCCCCGTACCGGCCCGGCTCCGGCGCGTACAGGTTCCAGGGGACGTACGTCTCGACGGAGTTCAGGCCCATGGCGCGCAGCATCCCGAGCCGGTGCTCCCACTGCGCCTCGTGCACCCGGAAGTAGTGCAGCGCCCCCGAGAGCAGCCGCACCGGCCGCCCGTCGAGCAGAAAGTCCTCGTCACCCACAGCGAACGTGCTCATGGCCTCACCCTCGCCCTCTGGCGGTGAACCGGTCCATGGACAAAGATCGTCGCAGTTTGGACGTTAGGCCCGCCCGGCAGAACAGGGACGGGGACGAAGGAGGCCACCCGGCATGTACCACACCTGGATGCGCTACTTCACGCCCAGCCCCGTCCACCACCGCCTCGGCCTCGTCTGCCTCGGCGTCGGACTCCAGCACGGCACCCTGCCCACCGTCGGCCCCCGCACCCTCGACCACCACGTCGCCGTCGTCGTCTCCGCGGGCGGCGGCTGGTACCGGGCCGCCGACGGCCGCCGCACCACCGTCACCGCACCCGCCCTGCTCTGGCTCACCCCCGGCGTCCCCCACCACTACGGCGCCGACCCCGGCACCGGCTGGGACGAGGCCTTCGTCGACTTCTCCGGCCCCGCCGCCGCCACCTACACCGAACTCGGCTACATCGAGCCCGACCGGCCCGTCGTCCCCCTCGCCGACGCCGCCCCGGCCCGCGCCGCCATCAGCCGCATCGCCCGCGCCGCCCGAGCCGGAAACCCCCTCCTGGAAGTCGAGACCGGCGCCGCCGTCCACGAACTGCTCGTCGCCCTGCGCCGTGCCCGCGCCGACACCAACGCCGACGGCGACCCCGTCCTCGCCGCCCTCGCCCGCGACGCCTTCCAGCCCTACTCCGTCGCCGAACACGCCGCCCGGCACGGCATGACCGCCGCCGAACTGCGCACCGCCGTCCGCCGCGCCGCCGGATGCAGCCCCAAGGACTACCTGCTCACCGTCCGCCTCGGCCGCGCCAAGGAACTCCTCGCCGCCACCGAACTGCCCGTCGCCGCCGTCGCCCGCCGCGTCGGCTACGACGACCCGGCCTACTTCTCCCGGCTCTTCACCCGCCGGGTCGGCGCCGCCCCCATCCGCTTCCGCGAACAGCAGGGACGGTCCGTGCACGGCGGCTGGAGCAACCGTGTTCCGGATCCCGAACACCCGCCCACGATCCTCCCGAGATCCGTCTAAGCTCGCAGATCATGAGTGACTCCACCCAGGCCCAGCCGGCCGACGCCCCCGCCCAGGTCGACGAGGCCGTACGGGCCGAACTGACCCGGCTGCGCGAAAGCATCGACAACATCGACGCGGCGGTCGTGCACATGCTCGCCGAGCGCTTCAAGTGCACCCAGCAGGTCGGCGTCCTCAAGGCCCAGCACCAGCTTCCGCCCGCCGACCCGGCCCGCGAGGCCCGCCAGATCGCCCGGCTGCGGGAACTCGCCGGGAGCGCGAAACTGGACCCGGCCTTCGCGGAGAAGCTCCTGAACTTCATCATCGCCGAGGTCATCCGCCACCACGAGACGATCGCGGACGGAGCACGCTGATGGCCCGCGTCACGGTCTTCACCCTCGGGGGGACCATCTCCGCCCGGGGCGGCGACGCGGCCCGCATGAGCGGCCAGGAGGTCCTCGCCGAACTCGGCGGCGGCCACGACGTCGTCCTGAACGACTTCCGCCGCGTCCCCAGCTCCACCCTCACCCACGAGGACCTCGCCGCGCTCGCCGCCGAGGTCCGCGCCACCGTCGCCGCCGGCTCCGGCGTGGTCGTCGTGCAGGGCACCGACACCCTGGAGGAGACCGCCTTCCTCCTCGACCTGCTCTGCACCACCGAGCAGCCGATCGCCGTCACCGGCGCCATGCGCCGCCCCGACCTGCCGGGCGCCGACGGCCCCGCCAACCTGGCCGCCGCCCTCGCCGTCGCCGCCGACCCCGCCTGCCGGAACCTCGGCGTCCTCGTCGTCCTCGCCGACGAGATCCACGCCGCCCGGTTCGCCCGCAAGACCCACACCACCTCCGTCGCCACCTTCGCCTCACCCGGCGCCGGACCGCTCGGCAGCGTCGTCGAGGGCGAACCCCGCATCCTGCTCCGCCCCGCCGTCCCGTCCGCCGTCCACCCGCTGAAGCTCGACCCCGAGGTCAGGGTGGCCCTCGTGACGCTCTCCCTCGGCGACCGCGGCGAACTCCTCGACGCCGTCGACCACCGCTTCCAGGGCCTCGTCGTCGCCGCCTTCGGCGCCGGCCACGCCCCCGCCCGGCTCGTCGAGCCCCTGGCCGAGATCGCCCGCCGCATCCCCGTCGTCCTGGCCTCCCGCACCGGCGGCGGCACGACCCTCTCCGACACCTACCGCGGCCCCGGCTCCGAGTACGACCTGCTCCACCACGGGCTGATCCCGGCCGGCCCGCTCGACCCCGCCAAGGCCCGGATCCTGCTGCACGCCCTGCTCTCCAGCGGCGCCTCGGGCCCCGCCGGCTACGACCGCCCCCGCATCACCGCCACCTTCGCCCACCTGAACGGCTCGGGCCTCGCCTGACCCCCCGGGGACCCGGCCGACGGCTCGGGGACCGGTCCGGCCCCGGCCCCGTCGGCCGACGGTTCGGGGACTCGTCCGGTCCGGCTCCGGCCCCGTCGGCCGACGGTTCGGGGACTCGTCCGGTCCGGCTCCGGCCCCGCCGGACCAGGACCGATCCGGTACGGCTCCGGCCCCGCCGCCCGACAGCGGCCCAGGGGCTCCCGTGCCCTCGCGGCCCAGCTCACCCGCCCCGTACGGCTCCGGACCCGCCCGCCCCGGGCGGCCGGACGACTTGCCCCCACCACCCCTGCCCCGCGCCGAAGGCATCGGGCAGCATAGGGCCATGTCCGTACTGACGCGCGACGAAGCGCAGACCCGTGCCCAGCTCCTCGATGTCCAGCACCACCGGGTCGACCTCGACCTCACCGCCGGCGACGACCTCTTCCACTCCCGGAGCCTCATCCGGTTCACCGCCCGCGCCGCCGGGGACACCTTCGTCGAGCTGAAGCCCGAAACCCTGCACTCCGCCCACCTGGACGACCGGCCCCTCGACGTCACGACGCTCGACGGGAACCGCCTCCCCCTGAGCCTCACCGAGGGCGAGCACGTCCTGAGCATCAGTACGACCATGCGGTACTCCCGTACCGGCGAGGGCATGCACCGGTTCACCGACCCCAGCGACGGCGAGTCGTACGTCTACACCCAGCTCTTCATGGAAGACGTCCAGCGCGTCTTCCCCGCCTTCGACCAGCCCGACCTCAAGACCGTCTTCGAGGTCTCCGTCGACGCCCCCGAGGGCTGGACCGTCCTCGCCAACGGCATCACCGAACGGCAGCCCGACGGCCGCTGGAAGGCCGCCCCCACCCCGCCGCTCTCCACCTACTTCGTGTGCGTCGCCGCCGGCCCCTGGCACTCCATCCGCACCGAGCACGCCGGGCTCCCCTTCGGCATCCACTGCCGCCGCTCCCTCGCCGCCCACCTCGACACCGACGCCGACGAGATCCTCGCCGTCACCAAGGCCTGCTACGACCGCTTCCACGAGAAGTTCGAGGAGCCCTACCCCTTCGACTCCTACGACCAGGCCTTCGTCCCCGAATTCAACGCCGGCGCCATGGAGAACCCCGGCCTCGTCACCTTCCGCGACGAGTTCGTCTTCCGCTCCGCCGTCACCGTCACCGAACGCCAGACCCGCGCCATGGTCATCGCCCACGAGATGGCCCACATGTGGTTCGGCGACCTCGTCACGCTGCGCTGGTGGGACGACATCTGGCTGAACGAGTCCTTCGCCGAGTACATGGGCTACCAGACCGTCAACGAGGCCTGCGCCGACCTCTTCCCCGACACCTGGGTCGACTTCGGCGTCACCCGGAAGGCCTGGGGATACGAGGCCGACCAGCGGCCCTCCACCCACCCCGTCGCCCCCGACCCCGAGTCCGTCCCCGACACCGCCTCCGCACTCCTCAACTTCGACGGCATCTCCTACGCCAAGGGCGCCTCCGCCCTCCGCCAGCTCGTCACCTGGCTCGGCGAGAAGGACTTCCTCGCCGGCATCAACATCCACTTCAAGCGCCACAAGTTCGGCAACGCCACCCTCGCCGACTTCATCGACAACCTCGCCGCCGCCACCGACCGCGACGTCCACGCCTGGGCCGACCAGTGGCTCCGCACCACCGGCGTCGACACCCTCACCCCCGCCCTCACCGGCGCGGGCCTCCACTGGGAACTCGCCGTCGAACGCGACGGCAGCCGCCCCCACCGCATCGCCGCCGGCCTCTACGACCGCGACCCCTCCGGCGACCTCGTCCTGCGCGAGCGCCGCGAACTCGACGTCCCGCAGACCCGGCCCGCCGAACTCACCGGCCCCCGCCCCGCCCTCGTCGTCCTCAACGACGAGGACCTCACCTACACCAAGCTCCGCTTCGACACCACGTCCGAGGAATCCGCCCTGCGCGGCCTCTCCCGCATCCCGGACCCCCTCACCCGCGCCGTCATCTGGAACGCGCTGCGCGACATGGTCCGCGACGGCGACCTCGCCCCCGACGAATACCTCGAAGTCGCCCTCGCCCACCTCCCCGTTGAGACCGAACTCGCCCTCGTCCAAGGCGTCCTCGGCTTCGCCCGCACCCAGATCGCCGACCGGTACGTCACCGAGGACGCCCGCCCCGCCGCCCTCGCCACCCTCCGCGAGATCGCCCGCGCCCTCCTCCGCCGCACCGAGGACGGCTCCGCGCCCGGACTGCGCCTCACCGCCGTCCGCGCCCTCATCGACAGCGCCACCACCCCCGACCAGATCGCCTCCTGGCTCGACGAGGGCACCGTCCACGGCGGCCCCGAACTCGACCCCGAACTGCGCTGGCGCATCCTGGCCCGCCTCGCCGTCCTCGGCGCCACCGACGAACCCGCCATCGCCGCCGAACTGCTCCGCGACCCCAGCGCCACCGGACGGGAGGGCGCCGCGCGCTGCCGCGCCGCCCTCCCCACGGAGGAGGCCAAGGCGGCGGCCTGGGCGGCCCTCTTCGACACGGACGCCCTCTCCAACTACCTCTTCACCGCCACCGCCCAGGGCTTCTGGCAGCCCGAGCAGGCCGAACTCGTCCGGCCGTACGTGCCCCGCTTCTACGAGGCGGCCGTCGCCCTCGCCGACCGCCGGGGCCCCGCGATGGCGGAGGCGGCCGGGCGCTACGCCTTCCCGTCGTACGCGATCGACGCGGAGTCCCTGGCGCTCGGGGAACACCACCTGGCATCGACCACCATGATCCCGGCCCTCCGCCGCAAGCTCGTCGACCAACTGGACGACCTCCGCCGAGCCCTGAAACCCCACAACACCTGATCCCCCCGGGGACCGCCAACCCACCGGGCCGACGCCCCCTTCGGGCTGCTGCCCACCCCACCGGGCCGCGCCCCGGTGGGCCGTCGGGGTGGGCGCCCCCGTTGTGGGCATTCGTTCCGCTGGGGCGTGGGGGTCCCCCCGGACGGAGTCTGGGGGAGGGTGGGCACAACGGAACGGCGCCCCTGGCCGGGCCCAGGCTTCCGCGCCCCGACCCGCACCCCGTGGATCGGCGCACGTCTGGTGCGGGCCCAGGCACAAGGAGCGGAGGCGCCGCCAAGCGCGCCGTCCCGTGTGCCCACCCGTCCCGCCCCAGCGGGACGATTGCCCACACGGGTGGGCGGGGGAGGCCGGCTCACACGAGGGCGGAGCGGGCGGCCCGCACGAGCGGGGGAGGGCGGCTCCCCAGGACGCAAGACACCGACCCGCACTCCAAACCCCACCGCACGTCGCTCGTTCGGGTCACAACCGTCGACTCACCGGACACGCCCCGCCCGCGCCCGCCACCCTGTCGACCATGCGTGCCGCACCCCCACCCCTCGCCGGAGGCACCCCCGGCGCCGACGCCCTCCGCCCCCTCCTGGACACCGTCCTCGACGCCCTCCGCACCGGCGCGGAGGAGCGCGGCGGTCCTCTCCCTCCCGGCGGCCCGCAGGCCGTCGCGGCGAGGGCGGCGGCCCTCGGAGCCGTACTCCCCGAGACCGGCACCGGCCCCCACGAGGCGCTCTCCACCCTCGTCCACACCCTCGCCGCCGGCGCCGCCGACCCCGCCCACCCCCTCTGCGCGGCCCACCTCCACACCCCACCGCTCGCCCTCGCCGCCGCCGCCGACCTGGCCGCCTCCGCGCTGAACCCGTCCATGGACTCCTGGGACCAGGCGCCCGCCGCCTCCGCCCTGGAAGCCCTGGTGACCGCCGCGCTCGCCGCCGAGGTCCACCCGGACGCGGCGAACCCCGACGCCCTCGTCACCACCGGCGGCACCGAGTCCAACCAGCTCGCCCTGCTGCTCGCGAGGGAACGCCTCGGCCCGGTGCGTACCGTCGTCGGCGCGAACGCCCACCACTCCTTCCGCCGCGCCGCCTGGCTCCTCGGCCTCCCCGAACCCGTCGTCGTCCCCACACCCCGGGGAACGATCGACCCGGCCGCCCTCCACGAGGTCCTCGCCGCCCTCACCGGCCCCGTCCTCGTCGCCGCGACCGCCGGAACCACCGACGAGGGGCTGATCGACCCCCTGCCGGAGCTCGCCGACACGTGCGCGGCCCGGGGCGCCGACCTCCACGTCGACGCCGCCTACGGAGGCCCCCTCCTCTTCAGCCGAACGCACCGCCACCTCCTCGACGGCCTGCACCGCGCCCGGACCGTCACCGTCGACCTGCACAAACTCGGCTGGCAGCCCGCCGCCGCCGGACTCCTCGCCGTACGCGACGCCACCGATCTCACCGCCCTCGGCCACACCGCCGACTACCTGAACGCGGACGACGACACCGACGCCGGTCTCCCCGACCTCCTCGGCCGCTCCCTGCGCACCACCCGCCGCCCCGACGTCCTCAAGACCGCCGTCACCCTCCGCGCCCTCGGCCGCACCGGTCTCGGCGCCCTCGTCGACGCCTGCCTGGACCGGGCCCAGGACCTGGCCGACCTCGTGGAGAAGAGCCCCGGCCTCGACCTCCGCGCCCGACCCGCCCTCACCACCGTCCTCTTCCGGCCGAGCGGCGCCGACGACGAGACCGTCGCCACCGTCCGCCGCACCCTCCTCGCCGAGGGCCGCGCCGTCCTCGGCCGCGCCCGGGCCGACGACCGCCTCTGGCTCAAGGCCACCCTGCTCAACCCCCACGCCACCCCCGGCGACCTGGCCCACCTCATCACCCTCGTGGAAGGCAGCGCGCACCGATGACCGGCAGCACCCCCAAGGACGAGATCGACCGGCCCCACGACCTGGTGGGCATCGGGATCGGCCCCTTCAACCTCTCCCTCGCCGCCCTCGCACACGGCGTCCCCGGCGGCCTCTCCACCGCCTTCTACGAGCAGAAGCCCGCCTTCCACTGGCATCCGGGCCTCCTCATCGAGGGCGCCACCCTCCAGGTCCCCTTCCTCGCCGACCTGGTGACCCTCGCCGACCCCGCCAGCCCCTGGACCTTCCTCAACTACCTGAAGAGCCGCGAACGCCTCTTCCCCTTCTACTTCGCCGAGAAGTTCCACATCCAGCGCGCCGAGTACGACGCCTACTGCCGCTGGGTCAGCGAGCGACTCCCCGGCCTGAACTTCGGCCACCAGGTCGACTCGGTCCGCTGGAACCCCGAACGCCGCCTGTTCGAGGTCGACTACACCCAGATCGACCCGGACGGCGGCGCCGAGGCCCTCGGCCGCGCCTACACCCGCAACGTCGTCCTCGGCGTCGGCACCGAGCCGTACGTCCCCGAACCCCTCAGGCCGCTCGCCGACGCCCCCGGCGTCCCCGTCTTCCACTCGGCCGACTACCTCGCCCACCGTGACACGCTCCTCGCCGCCGGCCACGTCACCGTCATCGGCTCGGGCCAGTCCGGCGCCGAGGTCTTCCTCGACCTGCTCAGGGCACGCCCCGCCGGAACCGAGCGGATCACCTGGCTCGCCCGCACCGAGGCCTTCGCCCCCATGGAGTACTCCAAGCTGGGGCTGGAACACTTCACCCCCGACTACACCCGCTACTTCCACGCCCTGCCCGAGTCGGTACGCGGCGAACTCATGCCCCGCCAATGGCAACTCCACAAGGGCATCGACGCCGACACGATCGCCGCCATCCACGACGAGCTCTACCGCCGCACCCTCCACGGCGGCTGGCCCGACGCCGTCCTCACCCCCGGCGTCCGCGTCCGCACCGCCGGCCGCGTCGCCACCACCCAGGTCGAACTCCACCTGGAGCACCTCCAGCAAGGCACCCGCTCCCGCCTCACCACCGACGCCGTCGTCCTCGCGACCGGCTACCGGGAACGCCCCGTCGACCGGATGCTCGCCGGCCTCGACCCGTACCTGCGCCATGACTCCACCGGCCGGGCCCGCGTCGACGAACGGTACCGACTGGTCCTGGACCCCTCCGTCACCGGCGCCGTCCACGTACAGAACGCCGAACGGCACACCCACGGCGTCGGCGCCCCCGACCTCGGCCTGGCGGCCTGGCGGAGCGCCACCATCCTCAACTCCGTCACCGGCAAGGAGCCGTACCCGCTCCCGCGCCGCACCGCGTTCACCAGCTTCGGCCTGGAGACACGAGAGGCGCCGAGCATCCCGGCCCAGGGCCAGAAGCTGACGCCTCTCACACAGATCGTCTGACCGTCTAGAAGACCGGCACGCCGTCCCGGGTCAGCTTCCAGTCCACCGACGCGAACAGACCCGGGTCGACCGTCCCCTTCGCCCGCACCCACTGGATGATGGTGTTGCGGATCTCGTCCGAGTTCGCCCACAGCTGCTGCGCGCCCGCCACGTGCGGGAACGCGCCGCCGCCGCTCGCCCGGTAGTTGTTGACCGCGAGGACGAACCTCGCCGCCGGGTCGAGCGGCCTCCCCTCGAAGGACAGGTTCACGATCCGGGAACCCGCCGGCCGGGCGATGTCGATGTCGTACGTGAGCCCCGACACGGCGTCGTAGTTGTAGTCCGGCGTCCCGTCCGCGTTGGTCAGCTTCGCCGTGTCGACGGGCGCGCCCGCCGGCGTCCGCACGTAGTACCGGGCCGAGAACTCCAGGTAGTCCTTGAGCTGGGCACCCGTGAGCAGACGCGCCTCCAGGGTGTTCTCGAAGGGGTACAGTCCGGCGGCGTCCTTGATGGAGACCTGACCGGCCGGAATGCGGGCCGTACGGGAGAAGCAGGAGGCCTGCGACAACACCGGCAGAGCCGCGTACGCCCCACCGGCGAGCGCGGCCTTCACCGTCTCGGCCTGGACGACGTTGATCAGGTCGATGATCGGCTCGTCCTTCCACGGCGCGTCGGCCGTGGTCATCGCGGCGGTCGAGGTGCCGATGATCTGGTTGACGTACGCGACGACCTTCTTGTGCTCGTCCCCGAGCAGCCGGGTGATCTTCCGGTCCTCCGCCACCGTGTTCGAGTTGAGGACCTGGGCGGCGACCTTCTCGACGGTCCAGCGCCCCTTCTCCCACACCAGGTCGAAGTCGAAGAGGGTGAGCCGCTGGCCCCACTTCAGCGGCTCGGACAGGACGACGTCTTTGCCCGTCTCCTTGTTCCTCACCCGGTACTCGGGGATCTCCGTGTGCGCGTGGCCCACGAGGATGGCGTCGATGCCCGGCACCTGCTCGGCGACGAGCCCGGCCGCGTTCTCGATGTGGGGCAGCTGGTCACCGTACGAGGAGGTGCCGCTGGAACCCGAGTGCGCCGAGACGACGACCACGTCCGCGCCCATCGACCGCAGCTTCGGCACCCACTTCGCGGCCTGCTCCTCCAGACCCGGGAAGACCATCTTCCCGCTGACGTTCGCCTTGTCCCAGATGGCGATGCCCGGGTTGGTCAGGCCCAGCACCGCGACCTTCACGTCCTTGCCGTGCGGGGTGCGCAGCCGGTGCATGCTGTACGGGGCGAAGGCCGGCCGCAGGGTCTTCGCGTCGAGCGCGTTGGCGCCGAGCAGCGGGAAGTCGCACTGCTCCTCGAACTTCCGCAGCACCGGGATGCCGTAGTTGAACTCGTGGTTGCCGAGCGCGGCGGCGTCGTAGCCGATGGCGTTCATGGCCTGGGCCATCGGGTGCACGGGGCCCCGGCGGGCCGTGATCGGGTCGACCTTGGCGTAGTAGTACGACAGCTGCGTGCCCTGGATGGTGTCACCGGCGTCGATGAGCAGGGTGTTGCGGCGCCCCTTCTCCTCGCGGACCTGGTCGACCAGCGTGGAGATCTTGGCGAGGCCGACGTCGTTGTGCGCCTTGTCGTCGAACTCCTTGTCCGTGAAGTAGTCCCAGTTGAAGACGTTGCCGTGCAGATCGGTGGTGCCCATCACGGTGAAGGAGTACCGCCTGGCCGGCTTCGGACGGTGTCCGTGGCCGTGTCCGTGGGCCTCGGCGGGGGCGGCGACCCCGGCGGTGAGGGCGGCTCCGGCCCCGACGGCGACAGAGCTCTCCAGGAACGTCCGGCGGTTCAGCGGCATGTGTCTCTCCTTGGTTCGGTGACGTCGCCTCAGGCCCGTTCCGGGCCTGGTCCAGGCCCGGTAGGGACGCACAACGCGCGTAGATTCTGGCTCAGGAGCCACGTCGGCAACAGCCCTTCCGGGTTACGGAGTGGGAAAGTGTTCGTGGGACGTTCGTTGCCGAACAGGGAGGAACCAGGACGTGACGCAGGAACACGCGACCCCCGACGCACCCCGGGTGACGGTCCGGGGTGAGGGGCGACTCGAGGTCGACCCCGAGCTGGCCCAGGTATGGGTCACGGTCTCCGCCCGCGGCGCGGACCGCGCGGCGACACTCGCCGACCTGACCCGGCGCAACACCCAGGTCCTCGACCTGCTCAAGGCGCAGGGGACGGCGGTCGAGAAGGTGGAGACGGGCAGCCTGTCGATCGCCCCCGACCTCGCCCGGCGCGGACGCGGGGAGCGGGTGCAGAACTACCGGGGCCGGGTCCAGGTGAAGGCCGGGCTGACCGACTTCACCGTCCTCGGCGAACTCGTCGCGCGCCTCGCCGACCTGGAGATGACGAGCGTCGACGGCCCGTGGTGGGCACTGCGGCCGGACTCCCCGGCGTACGCGGAGGCGCGACGGCTCGCGGTGACGGAAGCGGTCCAGCGGGCGCGGGCCTACGCCGAAGCGCTCGGCACCTCGCTCGCCTCACTCCTCGAACTGTCGGACGCCGGCGCGGAGGACTCCATGACGCCGGGGCACCGGGCGTACGGCCCGGTGCCCGTCGCCTTCGCGGCCGAGGAGGGCGGCGCGGCCCCCGGTCTCGACCTCGAACCGCAGCGGCAGACCGTCACGGCCGAGGTCGTCGCACGCTTCACGATGAGGCCGCCCGCACTCTGAGACGAAGGCCGCCGGGGTGCGGAAATCGCTCATCGGAGCACCCCGGTGCACAGATTCAAGACTTGTCAACAGCCTTTCACGGAAAGGTTGTTGAGTAGTCATGTCCCGCCAACTCGCTACTGGTGGGTAAGCCCTAGGCTCGACCCATGCGCCGAGCGAAAATCGTTTGTACCCTTGGGCCCGCCACCGAAACATACGACCAGATCAAGGCATTGATCGAGGCCGGAATGGACGTGGCCCGCTTCAACCTCAGCCACGGCTCGTACACCGAGCACGAGGAGCGCTACCAGCGCGTCCGCAAAGCCTCCGACGAGACCGGCCGCAGCATCGGCGTCCTCGCCGACCTTCAAGGCCCGAAGATTCGCCTCGGCCGCTTCCGTGAAGGCCCCGTACTCCTTGAACGCGGCGACGAGTTCACCATCACCGTCGAACCGATGGAGGGCGACCGCCACGGCTGCGGCACGACCTACTCCGGACTCGCCGCGGACGTCACCACCGGAGAGCGCATCCTCGTCGACGACGGCCGCGTCACCCTCGAAGTCGTCGCCGTCGACGGACCCCGCGTGAAGACCCTCGTCATCGAGGGCGGCATGGTCTCCGACCACAAGGGACTCAACCTCCCCGGCGTCGCCGTCTCCGTCCCCGCCCTCTCCGAGAAGGACATCGACGACCTCCGCTGGGCGCTCCGCATCGGTGCCGACGTCATCGCCCTCTCCTTCGTCCGCAGCGCGCGCGACATCGAGGACGTCCACCGCATCATGGACGAGGAGGGCCGCCGGCTCCCCGTCATCGCCAAGATCGAGAAGCCCCAGGCCGTCGAGAACATCGAGGAGATCGTCGCCGCCTTCGACGGCATCATGGTCGCCCGCGGCGACCTCGGCGTCGAAATGCCCCTGGAGCAGGTGCCGATCGTCCAGAAGCGCGCCGTCAAACTCGCCAAGCGCAACGCCAAGCCGGTCATCGTCGCCACCCAGATGCTCGACTCGATGATCGACAACTCCCGGCCCACCCGCGCCGAGGCCTCCGACGTCGCCAACGCCGTCATCGACGGCACCGACGCCGTCATGCTCTCCGGCGAGACCAGCGTCGGCCGCTACCCGGTCGAGACCGTCCGCACCATGAGCCGGATCGTCGAAGCCGCGGAGGAGGACGTCCTCGCTAAGGGCCTGCCGCCCCTGACCGACCGCAACAAGCCCCGCACCCAGGGCGGCGCCGTGGCGCGCGCGGCCGCGGAGATGGGCGACTTCCTCGGCGCGAAGTTCCTCGTCGCCTTCACCCAGTCCGGCGACACCGTCAAGCGCCTCTCCCGCTACCGCTCGCCGATTCCGCTGCTCGCCTTCACCCCGGACCCGGCCACCCGCTCCCAGCTCAACCTCACCTGGGGCGTCGAGACCTTCCTCGGCCCGCACGTCGACTCGACGGACGCGATGGTGGCCCAGGTCGACGAGGAACTGCTGCGGATCGGCCGCTGCCGCCCGGGCGACATCGTGGTGATCACGGCGGGCTCCCCGCCGGGAGTCGCGGGCTCGACCAACCTGGTCCGGGTCCACCACATCGGGGAGTCGCTGACATAGTCAGTGTTTGGGCCCCACGTGAAGGTCCATGAGCGCGACGGAGGCTTTGCGGGCGACGGAGATGTTCTGCGCGGTGCGCGATTGGTTCGCGGACTTCCAGTCGACGCCCACGCGGTCGAGGGCGTCGGTGAAGAGCCCGATGATGTCGGCGGACGAGTTGGTGAAGAAGTAGCGGGGGTACTCGTACCGCTTGGTTCGTCCGCCGATCACCTTCTCGGTCCAATTGGTGATCCGGCTGCCGTCGGAGTGGATGAGCCCCCGAATGAACTCCCAGGGGTGCGCCGTGACGATCGTCTGCTGCCACGGTTCGAGGACGATGAGGCGCTCGTGCTTCTTGCCCGGCCCGTGCTGAGGGAAGATGCATCGGAGATGCTTGGAGTAGATCTTGACGTCCGAGCACCCCTGCCTCTGGACCTTCGAGGCGTGATTACCGGGCAGGACGGACTGCATGGCCCGCACGCACGCGTCGATGAGACCCGGCCAGGTGTCCGTGCACGAGATGGAAAGGCTTGGCACCCGCATTGCGAGGCTCTGGGCGATGTGGCCGTCGCCGAGGTAGAGACCGAGCAGGTACGCGTATGCGGCTGCGTCGAGTTCCCGCCCGTCGCACTGTGGGCAAAGAGGGCTGCGCCTGCCCGGGCACTCTCCACGCTTCGCGCGGTCCACGTGCTTCCAATAGCTGATCGTGCCCTTGGGGACGTTGAGTTCGCGAGCCACGTCGGCGTTCCTGGCGCCGCCTCGTAGCAGCGTGAGCGCCCGCTGGCGTACGTCCGCGCCGTAAAAGTTCATACGGTCACTCTGTGCGATGAATCATCGCCGTGCGCAGCGAAAAGCGGACGTTCACGCGAAAGTGAACGTCCGCTTTGTGATCGGTGCCGGGTGCGGGACTTGAACCCGCAAGCCCTTTCGGGCAAAAGCTTTTGAGGCTTCCGCGTTTGCCGATTTCGCCAACCCGGCAGGTTGCCACTCGGAGTGTACCCGGTCACTCGTCCGGCCAGCAGCTAGGTAGGCTTCCTGGTGCAGCACACTGCCCCGCAACGAGGAGCCCCCGTGACCGCCCCCGAGTCGCCCCAGCCCGCCGACGACGCCGACGCGTCGCACGTCCCGCCGCTGACGACCCGTGTCGTCATCGCCGAGGACGAGGCACTCATCCGTCTCGACCTCAAAGAGATGCTGGAGGAAGAGGGCTACACGGTCGTCGGCGAGGCCGGTGACGGTGCCAAGGCCGTCGAGCTCGCCCGCGAGCACCGCCCCGACCTCGTCATCCTCGACGTGAAGATGCCCGTCCTCGACGGCATCTCGGCCGCCGAGAAGATCGCCGGGGAGTCCATCGCCCCGGTCCTCATGCTGACCGCCTTCTCCCAGCGCGAGCTGGTCGAGCGGGCCCGGGACGCCGGTGCCATGGCGTACCTCGTGAAGCCGTTCAGCAAGAGCGACGTCGTGCCGGCGATCGAGATGGCCGTCTCCCGCTTCGCCGAGATGCGCGCCCTGGAGCAGGAGATCGCGGACCTCTCCCAGCGTCTGGAGACCCGCAAGCTGGTGGACCGCGCGAAGTCGGTCCTGCAGACGCAGTACGGGCTGACGGAGCCGGCCGCGTTCCGGTGGATCCAGAAGACCTCCATGGACCGCCGCATGTCGATGCAGCAGGTCGCCGAGGCCGTCATCGAGGACGCCGAGGAGAAGAAGGCGGCCAAGGGCAAGGAGTAGCCCCGGCCTCCCCCACGTACAAAGAAGGCCCGCCCCACAGCACTGTGGGGCGGGCCTTCTGTCGTGGGGCGGGTCAGTCCTCGCCGAGGTAGGCCTTGCGGACGGACTCGTCGTGGAGCAGGTTCTGGCCGGTGCCCGAGAGCACGACCTTGCCGATCTCCATGACGTGGCCGTGGTCCGCGAGGGCGAGCGCGGCCTGGGCGTTCTGCTCGACGAGCAGGATGGTGGTGCCCTGGGCCTTCAGCTCGGCGATCGTCGCCATGATCTTCTGCATCATGATCGGGGAGAGGCCCATGGAGGGCTCGTCGAGCATGAGCAGCTTGGGCTGGGACATCAGGGCCCGGCCCATGGCGAGCATCTGCTGCTCACCGCCGGAGAGCGTGCCGGCGGCCTGCTTGCGACGCTCGCCCAGGATCGGGAAGAGGTCGTAGGCGCGCTGGACGTCCTTGGCGATGCCCGCGGTGTCCTTCCGGAGGAAGGCGCCGAGGAGGAGGTTCTCCTCGATCGTCATGCGGGGGAAGATGTGCCGGCCCTCGGGGGAGTGGGCCAGACCCAGCGAGACGATCTTGTGCGCGGGGATCTTGCGGAGGGACTTGCCCTCGAACTTGATCTGGCCGCCGACCGGCTTGAGGAGCCCGGAGAGGGTCCGCAGGGTGGTGGTCTTGCCGGCGCCGTTGGTGCCGATGAGGGTGACGACCTCACCGGCGTCGACGGAGAAGGAGATGCCCTTGACGGCCTCGATCTTTCCGTAGGCGACGCGCAGGTCCTCGACTTCGAGCAGTGCGGTCATGCGTCGTTCTCCTTGCCCGAAGCAGGGTCGTGCGGGGTGTCCTCCGAGGCCTTGGGGGCGGTCGGGGCCTTGTCGGCCGCGGCCTCGGGGGTCTCCGGGGCGTCCTCGGAGGCGTCCTCGGAGGCGTCTTCGGAGGGGGCGTCCTCGGAGGGAGCGTCGTCGGACGCGTCCTCGGCCGGCTCCTCCTCGGACACGGTCTCCTCGGTGGCCACCGTCGTGGCCGCGTCCTTCGCGGGGGCCTCGTCCGCCTGGACGGGCTCGCCCAGGTAGGCGGCGATGACCCGCTCGTCGCTCTGGACGGTGTGGCTGTCGCCCTCGATCAGCTTCTGGCCCTGGACGAGCACGGCGACCCGGTCGCACAGGTTGAAGATGAACCGCATGTCGTGCTCGATGACGAGGACGGCGATGCCCATGTCCCGGATGGCGAAGATGAGTTCCTCGGCCGCCCGCGTCTCCTGCGGGTTCATGCCGGCGGTGGGCTCGTCCAGCAGGATCAGGCCGGGGTCGCTCGCCAGGGCGCGGGCGATCTCCAGCTTGCGCTGCTCGCCGTACGGGAGGTTCTTGGCGAGGTGCTGCGCCTTGTCCTGGAGACCGATGAACTCCAGGAGCTCCATCGCCCGGTTCGAGGCTTCCGCCTCGGCCTTCTTGAAGGCGGGGAGGCGGAGCAGCGCGGACCAGAGGCCCTGCTTCATCCGGGTGTGGCGTCCGACGAGGACGTTCTCCAGGACGGTCATGTTGTGGAAGAGGCGGATGTTCTGGAAGGTGCGGGCGATGCCGGCGTCGGTGACCTTGTAGGACGTGGGCGGCAGGACCGTGCCCTTGTACCGGACTTCGCCCTCGGTGGGGACGTAGAGGCCGGTGAGGCAGTTGAAGAAGGTGGTCTTGCCGGCGCCGTTGGGGCCGATGAGACCGACGATCTCGCCGCTGTTGACGGTGAGGTTCACGTCGCGGACGGCGGTGAGGCCGCCGAAGCGCATGGTGACCCCGCGCGCGTCGAGTACCGTCTCGCCGGCGGCCGGCGCGGTGGTGGCGTCGGCGGTCTTCGTGGTGGTCGTCATGGTTCAGGCACCTGCCTTGGCGAGCGTGGCGGGCGTCTCGTCCTTCTCGTGGAACTCCAGCTGGTTGCGCCGGTTGGCGATCATGCCCTCCGGGCGGAAGCGCATGAGCAGGATCAGCGCGACGCCGAAGGCGAAGAGCTGGTACTCGCCCATGAACTGGAGCTTGTTGGGGATGAGGAAGAGCAGAGAGGCGCCGACCAGCGGACCGCTCATCGTGCCCATGCCGCCGAGGACGACGGCCGCGAGCAGGAAGGCGGAGTTGGGCGGGATCGGACCGGCGAAGAGGTACTGCTCCGGGGTCACGGTGTAGGTGACGTGGGCCTGCACGGTGCCGGCGAGGCCGGCGAGCGAGGCGCCGAGCGCGAAGGCGATGAGCTTGACCCGGAAGCCGTTGATGCCCATGGCGAGCGCGGCGGTCTCGTCCTCGCGGATGGCGACCCAGGCGCGGCCGATGCGGGAGTCGCCGCTGCGCCGGAAGACCAGCACGACGACCGCCATGATCAGCAGCATCAGGAAGAAGTAGTTCGCGAAGCGGCCGATGGTGAATCCGGCGATCGAGTGCTCGGCGCCGAAGTCGAACCCGAAGATGTTGAGGTTCGGGATGGACGCGATGCCGTTGGACCCGTTGGTGATGTCGGGGCCGGAGGTGCCGTCGGTGTTCATGACGGCGATGCGGAAGATCTCACCGAAGCCGAGCGTCACGATGGCGAGGTAGTCGCCGCGCAGTCGCAGGGTCGGGGCGCCGATGAGGACACCGAAGACCAGGGAGGCTCCGGCGCCGACCAGGATGGCGGCCCAGAAGGGGAAGTGCACGCCGAACGGCGAGGTCGGGGCGCCCGAGACGAGGGCGGCCGCGTAGGCGCCGACGCCGAGGAAGGCGACGTAGCCGAGGTCGAGGAGACCGGCGAGGCCGACGACGATGTTCAGGCCCAGGGCGACCGTGGCGAAGATCAGGATGTAGACGCCGAGCGTCGCGTACTGGTCGTCGGTCTGGGTGAAGGGGAAGAGCGCCGCCGCGGTGAACGCGCCCGCGATGGTGAGGTTCTGGTGCTTCTTGGTGAGCTGCGTGGCCTGCTGGGTGAGGCCCGACTTGTTGACCGCGGCGAACCCGAGGGCTGCGGTGATCAGGAAGCCGAGGAACAGCTCGTCGTACTCGGTGCCGACGCCGTAGGTGAAGACGCCGAGCGCCACGGCGAGGATGCCCGTGATGATCAGGATCTCGACGGAGGAGTGCAGCGGGGGCAGCTTGCGCACGGGGCCGGTGGTGGCGAAGGCGCCCTTGAAGGCGATCCAGCCGTTGCCGGCGCGGTGCTTGAACTGGTCCCAGCCGGTGTCCTCGGGGTCCACGGGGTGGACCTTCGGCCGCTCGAAGGGGAGGGCGAGGGCGCCGAGGAGGGTGATCAGGGTGGCGAAGGCGACGATCGCGCCGCCCGGCTCCAGGTTGACCGGTCCGCCGAGCGAGACGCTGATCGCGGCGACGGTGTACCAGGTGGTGCCGAAGGCGGCGAGCGCGGCGAACTTGACGGCCGCGTCGGCGCCGGCCGGGGTGAGCCAGCGGGTGCCCTTGACGCCGTACGAGGAGAGGGCGAAGAGGGTGGTGAGCAGGCCCAGGACCAGGACCTGGAGCTGGAGTCCGGCGGGGGAGCCGTAGTACGTGAGGTCGCCGGGGAACGTGGGCGTCCAGGTCCAGGCGAGGAAGCAGCTGGCGACGGTGAGGACGGCGCCGCCCAGGGTGAGGGCGCGGGCGGCCTTCGCCGGCACGAAGCCGATGAGGCCGGTGGCCGCGGCGGGCTCGGAGCCCGTGGCCGCCTGGGGGTTCTCGGAGATGGTGGTCATGGTGCTCACGCCCTGTCCGCGACGCGCTCGCCCAGGAGGCCTTGTGGCCGGGCGAGGAGTACGACGATGAGGAGTACGAAGGCCCAGACGTCGGCCCAGGACTGGCCGCCGAGCTGCTCCATACCGGGGATGTGGCTGATGTACGCCGTCGCCATGGTCTCGGCGATACCGAGGACGACTCCGCCGATCATGGCTCCGTAGATGTTGCCGATACCGCCGAGGACCGCGGCCGTGAAGGCCTTGAGTCCGAGGAGGAAGCCCATCTTGTAGTCGACGACGCCGTACTTGAGGCCGTAGGCGACGGCGCCGACGGCGGCCATCGCGGCGCCGAGGGCGAACGCGATCACGATGATGCGGTCCGTGTTGACGCCCATGAGCTTGGCGGTGTCCGGGTCCTGCGCCGTGGCCTGCATGCCGCGGCCGACGCGGGTGCGCATGACGAAGAAGGCGAGGACGGCCATGCAGATCGGGGCGGCGATCAGGAGGAAGACGTCGCCGGTCTGGATGGTGACCGGGCCGAGCTCGATGGGGCCGCCGGGGATCTGCGGGAAGGTCCGGGCGGACTTCGCCTCGGGGTACCACACCCACACCGCGTACTGCAGGGCGAGCGAGAGACCGATGGCCGTGATGAGGGGGGCGAGGCGTGGGCCACCGCGGAGCGGTCGATAGGCGAATCGTTCCGCCCCGACGGCTATGGTGGTCGCGACGATCACGGCACCGATGATCATGACGGGCAGCGCGACCCACATGCTGGTGCCGCCGGGCAGGATGAGCCAGACCGTGAGCGCCCCGAAGCCGCCGGTCATGAAGATCTCGCCATGGGCGAAGTTGATGAGCTGGACGATGCCGTAGACCATCGTGTAGCCGACGGCGACGAGCCCGTACATGGATCCCAGTAGCAGGCCGTTGACCAGCTGCTGCGGCAGTTCGTTCACCGCATTGTCCTCCGAGACTTTCGACGGATGTGACACCGCGCGGGGAGCCAGGTGCGGCCCCCCGCGCGGTGAAAGTGGTGCTGAGTGGTGCTGGTGATGCGGAGTGGTGCGGTTGATCAGCCGCCGAAGGTGTCGGACTTGACCGGCTTGAACGCGCCGCCCTCGACCTTGTAGACCGTCAGCTGCTTGTTGGTGGTGTCACCGAACTCGTCGAAGGAGACCTTGCCGGTCACGCCCTCGAAGGAGACACCCTGCATGGCCTCGACGACCTTGGCGCGGGCGTCGCCGGGGAGCTTGCCGCTGTTGCCGTCGACGGCCTTCTTGACGGCCTCGATGATCGCCCAGGTGGAGTCGTACGCGTAGCCGCCGTAGGCCTCGTAGGCCTCCTTGTAGCCCTTGGCCTTGTAGTTCGCCAGGAAGTCCTTGGCGGAGGCGAGGGACTCGATCGGCGCGCCGACGGAGGTGGCGATGTCGCCGTTGGTCGCGGCCGCGCCGCCCAGCTTCACGTACTCGGGGCTGTAGATCGCGTCGCCACCGACGACGACGACCTTCGCGCCGGCTTCCTTGATCTGCTTGGCCAGCGGGCCGGCGGCGGGGTACTCGCCACCGTAGTAGACGACGTCGGCGCCGGAGCTCTTCACCTTGGTCGCGACCGCGGAGAAGTCCTTGGTCTCGGGGTTGATGTGCTCGGTGCCGAGGACCTTGCCGCCGAGCTTCTCGAACTCGCCCTTGAAGGTGCCCGCGAGGCCGGCGCCGTAGGTCTTCTTGTCGTCGATGATGAAGGCCTTGGTCTTCTTGGCCTCGTTGAAGACGTACTGCGCGGCGAACGGGCCCTGGATGGCGTCCGTGGTGGCCGTGCGGAAGTACGACTTGTAGGTGCGCTTCTTCTCGCCGGTGCTCCAGTTGATGCCCTGGCTCAGCGCCGGGTTGGTGTTGGCCGGGGAGACCTGCACCAGCTTCGCGTCGTCGAAGACCTTCTGCATCGACTCGGCGACGGAGGAGTTCAGCGGGCCGACGACGCCGAGGACGGCCTTGTCGGCGACGAACTTGGTCGCGTTCTGCTGGCCGGCGGAGGGCTGCGCCTGGTCGTCCAGGGACTCCAGCTTGAAGGTCACGCCCTTGACGTAGGCCTTCTCGTTGGCCGTCTTGACCGCGAGGTCGGCGGAGTTCTTGATGCCGAGGCCGAGGGCGGACAGCTCACCCGTGAGGGGCGCGTCGAGACCGATGGTCACGGTGACGTTGCCGCCGTCACCGTTCTCGGCGGCGCCGCCCTTGTCGTCGCGCGAACCACAGGCGGTGAGGGTGAGTGCTCCCGCGGTGACAGCGGTGGTGAGTATGAGCAACGAACGGTTTCGCACGAAGGGTCCTTTCCCTGGCGCGGCCCCCTCGGATGAGGCGGTGCCGTGAAGCTGCTGAGCGAGGGGTGCCGTTTTGGAACGCCGGGCCGTACTGGAGGTGGTACAGGGCCGTGCAGTAGAACGCGCCCGGCGGCGCGGTGACTGGCGGTGACTCTAAGCGCAGGTGGGGAGGGTCGGGGAGCGCCGAGGTCAGGATGTGACTGTCTTGTTATCGCGAGGGGGGAAGAGTGTGCGCGCCGGATGGGAAAACCGGGGCATAGGGGTCGGTAATGCGGTGTTCACATAGTGAGAACGCGCAGTTCCGCTAAGGGGCTTGAGCGATTCTTGGTACTGACGGTCCGCTCAGCGGACTCTCCGGATATCGGACAACGGCAGAAACCTGAGCGGACGAACCGGCCCCTCCGCTTCGGCCTCCGGCTCCCCTTGTGTATGTGACACAGCGTGACGAAAACGGCGGTGCGGGGCGGTGGGGGAACGCCGGAGGGGGCGACACCGACCGGTGTCGCCCCCTCCTTGGTTCCTCGCTGGTCAGGCGCCCTGGGTCGCCCCGGCGTCCGGGCCCGCTCCGGGGACGTTTGAGGCGTCCTTGGCGGTCACCTCACGCAGCAGACAGGTCAGCCGGGCCGAGCAGACCCGCTTGTCCTGCTCGTCGGTGATCACGATCTCGTACGTGGCGGTCGACCGTCCGCGGTGCACCGGGGTGGCCACGCCGGTCACCAGGCCGCTGCGCACCCCGCGGTGGTGGGTGCAGTTCAGGTCGACGCCGACGGCGATCCGGGAGACCCCGCCGTGCAGCATCGAGCCGATGGAGCCCAGCGTCTCGGCGAGCACCGCGGAGGCGCCGCCGTGCAGCAGGCCGTACGGCTGGGTGTTGCCCTCCACCGGCATCGTGCCGACGACCCGCTCGGCGGAGGCCTCGAGGATCTGGACGCCCATCCGGTTCCCCAGGTGTCCGGCCGAGAAGAGCGCCGGGAGATCCACACCCAGCGCCGCGTACTCGTCGATGACCTCCTGCGGGAACTTCACGTGCTGCTGTTCACCCATGGCCCGGCTCCGTTCGTCTTCGTACGGCTGCTGCTGATCGTGTGCCGATCAGTGCGCGGATCGTGTGCCGACCGCGCTCATCGCTCTCTGGCCCGCCTGAGCAAACGCTTAGGCGGAGTGCGATTGTTCCAGACGGACGATCACGGACTTGCTCGCGGGGGTGTTGCTGACGTCCGCCGTGGACTCCAGCGGCACCAGGACGTTCGTCTCCGGGTAGTAGGCGGCCGCGCACCCCCGGGAGGTCGGGTAGTGAACCACCCGGAAGCCGGGCGCCCGCCGCTCGCTGCCGTCCGTCCACTCGCTCACCAGATCCGTGTACGCCCCGTCGGCGAGACCGAG
Source organism: Streptomyces sp. NPDC002057 (assembly GCF_040296665.1). Classification (NCBI taxonomy): domain Bacteria; kingdom Bacillati; phylum Actinomycetota; class Actinomycetes; order Kitasatosporales; family Streptomycetaceae; genus Streptomyces; species Streptomyces sp. NPDC002057. The sequence continues at coordinate 186,483 of NZ_JBEOXR010000004.1, read as the reverse complement.
CGCCGCCGCGTCCTCGGGGTGTACGAGGACGACCCGGCGGCCGCCCTTGATGCCCCGGTAGCGGTCGTCCAGGCCGTAGATCGTGGTGTTGTACTGGTCGTGCGAGCGCAGGGTCTGGAGCAGCAGCCGGCCCTCCGGCACCCTGGGGTACTCGACGGGCGCCGCGGTGAAGTTGGCCTTGCCGGTCCGGGTGGGGAAGCGGCGCTCGTCGCGCGGGCCGTGCGGCAGCCGGAAGCCGCCGGGGTCGGCCGCGAGCCGCGCGTTGAAGTCCTCGAAACCGGGCACCACGCGCGCGATGCGGTCGCGGATCGTGGAGTAGTCCTCCTCGAACCGCTCCCACGGGGTGGCCGAGCCGTCGCCGAGGACGGCGCGGGCCATGCGTGCCACGATCGCCGGCTCGGAGAGCAGGTGCGGGCCGGCGGGGGGAAGGTTGCCGCGCGAGGCGTGCACCAGACTCATCGAGTCCTCGACGGTCACGAACTGCTTGCCGCTCCTCTGCACGTCCTTGTCGGTGCGGCCGAGGGTGGGGAGGATGAGCGCGCGGGTGCCCGTGACCGCGTGCGAGCGGTTCAGCTTCGTCGAGACGTGGACGGTCAGCCGGGCCCGGCGCATCGCCGCCTCCGTCACCTCCGTGTCGGGCGTCGCCCCCACGAAGTTGCCGCCCATGGCGAAGAACACCTTGGCCTCGCCGTCGCGCAGCGCCTGGATCGAACGGACCACGTCGAAGCCGTGGTGGCGCGGCGAGACGATCCCGAACTCCTTGTCCAGGGCGTCGAGGAAGGCGGGCGCGGGCCGCTCGAAGATCCCCATCGTGCGGTCGCCCTGCACGTTCGAATGGCCGCGCACCGGGCACACCCCCGCGCCGGGCCGGCCGATGTTGCCGCGGAGGAGAAGGAAGTTGACCACCTCGCGGATGGTCGGCACGGAGTGCTTGTGCTGGGTCAGTCCCATCGCCCAGCAGACGACGGTCCGCTCCGAGGCGAGCACCATCTCCAGGGCCCGCTCGATCTCGGCGCGGTCGAGGCCGGTCGCGGCGAGCGTCTCGTCCCAGTCGGCCTGCCGGGCCGCGGCCACGAACTCCTCGTACCCGTGGGTGTGTTCCCGTACGAACTCCTCGTCGACCGCGCCCGCCGTCTCCAGGACCAGTTTGTTGAGCAGCCGGAAGAGGGCCTGGTCGCCGCCGATCCTGATCTGGAGGAAGAGGTCGGTGAGCGCGGCGCCCCGGAGCATGCCCTGCGGGGTCTGCGGGTTCTTGAACTTCTCCAGGCCGGCCTCGGGCAGCGGATTCACCGAGATGATCTTCGCGCCGGCCGCCTTGGCCTTCTCCAGGGCGGAGAGCATGCGGGGGTGGTTCGTGCCCGGGTTCTGGCCGGCCACCACGATCAGGTCGGCCTGGTGGAGGTCCTCCAGGGAGACGCTGCCCTTGCCGATGCCGATGGTCTCCGTCAGCGCCGAACCCGAGGACTCGTGGCACATGTTGGAGCAGTCCGGCAGGTTGTTCGTGCCGAACTCGCGCGCGAACAGCTGGAGCAGGAACGCCGCCTCGTTGCTCGTCCGCCCCGAGGTGTAGAAGAGCGCCTCGTCGGGGGAGTCCAGGGCCCGCAGCTCCTCCGCGAGGATCTCGAAGGCCCGCTCCCAGGTCACCGGCTCGTACCGCTCCTGGCCCTCGGGCGCGCTCCCCCTCTCCAGGAGCATCGGCTGGGTGATCCGGCCCTGCTGCCCCAGCCAGTAGCCGCTGCGGGTCCCCAGGTCCGCCAGCGGGTGCGCGGCGAAGAACTCCGGGGTCACCCGGCGCAGCGTCGCCTCCTCGGCGACCGCCTTCGCGCCGTTCTCGCAGAACTCCGCGACATGGCGCCCGGCCTCCTCGGGCCAGGCGCAGCCGGGGCAGTCGAAGCCGTCCTTCTGGTTGACCTTGAGCAGGGTCCGCGCGGTGCGCCGCAGGCCCATCTGGTCCCGCGCGATCCGCAGGGTGTGTCCGATGGCGGGCAGCCCCGCCGCGGCGTGCTGCGGCGGCGTGACCTGCGGCGCGTCCTGAACCGGGTCGCCGACCGGCGGCTTGCTGACCATCGCGCTCTCCCTTGGGCGATCATCCTGCGGCGTACGTCTCCGATCCTGTCACGGGGCACGGACAGACCGGCACCCCGCAGGCGTGGGCGGGATTGTCGGTGGGCCGTGGCAGGATCGTGGTGTGGCCGAGACAGCATCGAAGAACCCCGCAGACACCCGCCCCCGCCTGCTCCTCATGGACGGGCACTCGCTCGCGTACCGGGCGTTCTTCGCGCTGCCCGCGGAGAACTTCACGACCGCGACGGGGCAGCCGACGAACGCGATCTACGGGTTCGCCTCGATGCTGGCGAACACGCTCCGCGACGAGGCGCCCACGCACTTCGCGGTCGCCTTCGACGTGTCCCGCAAGACCTGGCGGTCCGAGGAGTTCCCGGAGTACAAGGCGAACCGTTCGAAGACCCCCGACGAGTTCAAGGGGCAGGTCGAGCTGATCGGCGAGCTCCTCGACGCGATGAACGTGCCGCGTTTCGCCGTCGACGGCTTCGAGGCCGACGACGTCATCGCGACCCTCACCGTCCAGGCCGAGGCCGAGGGCTTCGACGTCCGGATCTTCACCGGCGACCGGGACTCCTTCCAGCTGGTCTCCGACCGCACCACGGTGATCTACCCGACCAAGGGCGTCTCCGAGGTCACCCACTTCACTCCGGAGAAGGTCCAGGAGAAGTACGGCCTCACGCCCTCGCAGTACCCGGACTTCGCGGCGCTGCGCGGCGACCCGTCGGACAACCTGCCCGGCATCCCCGGCGTCGGCGAGAAGACCGCCGCCAAGTGGATCAACCAGTTCGGCTCCTTCGCCGAGCTCGTCGAGCGTGCCGACGAGGTCAAGGGCAAGGCCGGGCAGAACTTCCGGGACCACCTGGAAGCCGTCAAGCTCAACCGTCGCCTCACCGAGATGTCCAAGGACGTCGAGCTGCCGAAGGGCGTCACGGACCTCGCCCGCGAGCCGTACGACCGCGGGGCCGTCGCCCTCGTCCTGGACACCCTGGAGATCCGCAACCCCTCGCTGCGCGAGCGGCTCCTCGCCGTGGACCCGGGTGCCACCGAGGAGGCCGCCCCGGCGCCCGCCGCGGGCGTCGAGCTCGACGGCACCGTCCTCGGCGCCGGCGAGCTGGCCCCCTGGCTCGCCGAGCACGGCACCGAACCCCTCGGCGTCGCCACCGTCGACAGCTGGGCCCTCGGCACGGGGAACGTGAGCGAGATCGCGCTCGCCGCCGCCGGCGGCGCCGCCGCCCGGTTCGAGCCCAGCACGCTCGACGAGGCCGACGAGCGGGCCTGGGCCGAGTGGATCTCCGACCCCGCCCGCCCCAAGGTCCTGCACAACGCCAAGGGCGCCATGCGGGTCTTCCCCGAGCACGGCTGGAGCATCGCGGGCGTCACCATGGACACCGCGCTCGCCGCCTACCTGGTCAAGCCCGGCCGGCGTTCGTTCGCGCTCGACGCGCTCTCCGTCGAGTACCTGCACCGTGAGCTCGCCCCGGCGGCCGCCGCCGACGGGCAGCTCGCCTTCGGCGCCGACGACACCGCCGAGGCCGAGGCCCTCATGACCCAGGCGCGGGCCGTCCTCGACCTCGGGGCCGCCTTCGACGAGCGGCTCGCCGAGGTCGGCGCCCGCGAACTCCTCCACGACGTCGAGCTGCCCACCTCCGCGCTCCTCGCCCGGCTGGAGCGGCACGGCATCGCCGCCGACCGCGACCATCTGGAGGCGATGGAGCAGCAGTTCGCCGGGGCCGTGCAGCAGGCCGTGAAGGAGGCGCACGCCTCCGTCGGCCACGAGTTCAACCTCGGCTCGCCCAAGCAGCTCCAGGAGGTCTTCTTCGGCGAGCTGAACCTGCCGAAGACCAAGAAGACCAAGACCGGCTACACCACCGACGCCGACGCGCTCGCCTGGCTGGCCGGCCAGACCGAGCACGACCTGCCGGTCATCATGCTCCGCCACCGCGAGCAGGCCCGGCTGCGCTCCACCGTCGAAGGCCTGATCAAGACCGTCGCCGCCGACGGCCGGATCCACACGACCTTCAGCCAGACCGTCGCCGCCACCGGACGTCTCTCCTCCACCGACCCGAACCTGCAGAACGTGCCGGTGCGGACGGACGAGGGCCGGGCCATCCGGCACGGCTTCGTCGTCGGCGAGGGCTTCGAGGCCCTCATGACCGCCGACTACAGCCAGATCGAGCTGCGCGTCATGGCCCACCTCTCCGAGGACGCGGGCCTCATCGAGGCCTTCGCCTCCGGCGAGGACCTCCACACCACCGTCGCCTCCCAGGTCTTCGGCGTCGAGCGGTCCGCCGTCGACGCCGAGATGCGCCGCAAGATCAAGGCCATGTCGTACGGCCTGGCCTACGGGCTCTCCGCCTTCGGCCTCTCGCAGCAGCTGAACATCGACCCGGGCGAGGCCCGCGGCCTGATGGACACCTACTTCGAGCGCTTCGGCGGGGTGCGGGACTACCTGCGCCGGGTCGTCGACGAGGCCCGCGCCACCGGATACACCGAGACGATGCTGGGCCGCCGCCGCTACCTGCCCGACCTCAACAGCGACAACCGGCAGCGCCGCGAGGCCGCCGAGCGGATGGCGCTCAACGCGCCCATCCAGGGCACGGCCGCCGACATCGTGAAGGTCGCCATGCTGGGCGTCGACCGGGCGCTGACCGAGGCGGGCCTCGCCTCCCGGATGCTCCTCCAGGTCCACGACGAAATCGTCCTCGAACTCGCCCCCGGCGAGCGCGAGCGGGTCGAGGCCCTGGTCCGCGAGCAGATGTCCGCCGCGGCCGAGCTGCGTGCCCCGCTCGACGTCTCGGTGGGCGTGGGCCCGAACTGGGACTCGGCCGCACACTGACACCACCCGCCGACGCCCCCCCCGTGCCGGGCGGTCGTTCCGCCCCGGCGGAACAGCCGTCCACACCGGGGGCGTCGGCGTTCCCGGTGATGTGCGCCGGGTGGACCACTCCCCGGGCGCCCGGGACACCGTCCCCGGCCGGGACCTCTACCGGGGGCTCATCCGCACCACCGCCCGGGACCGACCGGCCCTGCTCGCCGCCGTCTCCCGCCGGACCGAGGCGATGAACCTGATGGGCCAGGTCGTCCGCGACCAGCGATGGGGCGTCACGGCCGGCGGCGCCCCGTACGGTCAGGGTCCACGTCAAGTACGGCTGGCTGCCCCGCGCCGCCCACGCCTGGCGCGTGCACAGCATCGGCATCGCGCGACCGGCCGCCGACCCGGCCCCGACCGACTACCGGATCGCTCTCCTCAGCCACGGCAACCCCAGCAAGCGGTACGGCGTCCGCACCCTGGAGCGGGTCTCCCACGTCGTGCACCGCAGGCTCTCCGGTGCCAACGCGGCCCGTGGCTTCACCGCCCCGGAGAGGATCAGCGAGATCCCTGGCGGGAGCGCTCCGCCCGAGCGGCCCGGTCCTCCGCCGCCGGGGGAGGACCGGCCGGGGCCACAGAACCCGGAGTGGACGACGCTCCCCGCAGCCGCGCCGACGTCCCGTACAGCACGAGCCCGACGGCTAGCCCCGCACCGGCTCCGAAGCAGGCCGTCGGAATGACGTCGAGGGGCGTCTCGATCCGGTCCCACCCCCAGTACGAGGCCCAGCGCAGTACCCGGTGGACGACTCCGGCGAGGACGCAGCCGCCGATCAGCCCGACCGCGAGGAGCCGGCCGCGCCGGCCCGGGACCGTGACGTGGGCCGGCAGCTCCACCCCGGGATCGGCCGAGCGCAGCGCCCGCGTGACGAACCACGCCAGCAGTCCCAGCGCCAGCGCCGAACCCCCGTACTGCGCGTAGAGATAGACCGGGAAGCCGGCCACGACGTCCCCGAGGAACGGGAGCGCCCGGGTGCCCCAGCGGTCGAGGTGGGTGAAGGAGTCCCACACGACATGGGTCGTCGCTCCGACGACCGCGGAGAGGCCGAACCACCCCGCGAGCACGGCAGGGTGACGGTCGCGCCAGACGCTGCCCCGGACGAGGCCGTACACCCGGCCGCGCCAGCGGGCGGGCAGCAGCGCCACCAGCGGCTCGCGCACGGTCAGCCAGAGGGCCACGAGCGCGACGGTGATCAGGACGTCGGCCGTGACGATCCCGACGGGGGAGTGGGTGACGTCACCGAGGACCATCGCCCCGGGGAACGCCGTGGCGGCGAAGTAGGTCATGTCGGGCGCGAAGGAGCCCGCGACGAGAGCGGACGCGACGAGCGGCCCGCGCGCGGTCCCGTCCCTGCGCAGCCCGGGCAGCACGGCAGCGGCATGGCTCAGCGTGAACGGCAACGGGAGTTCCCCCAGGATCCGGTGGTGACGGCCGACGACCGTGGTCGGCCGCAGTGCAAGAGGGGCCGGACCCTCCGCCCGGTTCCCGTCCACGCCGGTTCGGGGTGGCCGAGGGCGGACCGGGGCGGCGGGAAGAGGCCGGAAGGCTGGGCCGGGGAAGGAAGCCGGGGAGGGGAGGGCGGCGCGGCGGCGGGAGGTGGCCGGACCGCGTCCCGGCGGGAACCGGCCGGGCTCCGACCGGAGGCGACCACCCCCGGTCCGGAAGCGGCCGAGAGGTGACGAAAGCGTGAAAGGCGGTCAGGCGCCGGTGCCCGGTGGACCGGAGTTGGCATAGGGTCGCCAGAGGTCTCGCGCGGGGAGCGCGGGACCTCCGTCGAGGGGGAAGGGACACGGACATGTCAGCGCACTTGAGCCGCAGGCTGCGCAAGGGGGCCACCAGCGGCGCGGTGGTGGCGGCGGCGGTCGCCGCGCTCGCCGCCTCGCAGGCGCCGGAGATGGCCTCGCCGCCCGCGGACAACGCCGGCGGGGACCGCGCCATCGGCGCCGGGGACACCGCCTCGCCGTCCGGTGACGGCTCCGCGACGGGTGACTCGCCGTACTACACCGACCTCCCGCCGCTGAACACGCCGAACAAGCCCGGGGCCAGCATCAACCTGCCGGTGATCACCGGCCCCGCCGAAGCCGGCATACCCGCGTCCGTGCTCTCCGCCTACAAGCGCGCCGAACAGTCGATCCGCTCGACCGCCCCCGGCTGCAACCTGCCCTGGCAACTGCTCGCCGGCATCGGGAAGGTCGAGTCCGGGCAGGCGCGCGGCGGACGGGTCGACGCCAACGGCACGACCGTCTCGCCGATCCTCGGCCCGGTCCTCAACGGCGTCGGATTCGCCAACATCTCCGACACCGACCGCGGCGCCTTCGACGGCGACGCCACCCACGACCGCGCCGTCGGCCCGATGCAGTTCATCCCGTCGACCTGGGCCACCTGGGGCCAGGACGCGAACAGCGACGGGAAGAAGGACCCGAACAACATCTACGACGCCGCGCAGGCCGCCGGTCTCTACCTCTGCGCCAACGACCGCAACCTCGCGCTCACGGCGGACCTCGACCGGGCGATCCTCAGCTACAACCGGTCGAGGGAGTACCTGAACACGGTCCTCTCCTGGTTCGAGTACTACAAGCGCGGCAGCCACCAGGTCCCGGACGGCACGGGCGTGCTGCCGGTCGACCGCAGCGACAACCGGGGCCAGGGCAACCGTCCCGCCCCGCCGTTCACCCCCTCCCCGACGCCGCCCGCGCCGAAGCCGTCCGAGACGGGCTCCCCGAAGCCCACGCCGACGCCGCCGGGCGGGGAGGTCACCCCGCCGACGAAGCCGACCACCCCGCCCAAGCCCCCGGTCACCCCGCCGACGAAGCCGCCCACCGTGCCGCCCGCCGCCCGGGTCACGAAGCTCACGCCCGTCGCCACCGGGCAGCTGAGCGCGCCCACCGAGAGCGCCTTCGCCAAGTCGCCGACGGTTGCCGCGCTCGACGCCACGGGGACGCCGGTCACCGGGGTGAGCATCCGCTTCGAGATCCAGGGCGCCACCGGCACCCGCTTCGCCGGCGGCTCGACGACCGCCACCGTCACCACCGGTTCGGCCGGCCTCGCCGCCGCGCCCGCGCTGCGGGCGGGCGAGAAGACCGGCTCCTTCACGGTCAGGGCCACCGTCGTCGGCTCCACCCTGAGCGGGACCGACTTCGCCGCGACCGTCACCGAGCGGCGGGCGGACACCCTCGTCCGCGTCGCCGGTGACCCCCTGTCGGCCACCACCGGCACCGCCTTCACCCAGCAGGTGCAGGTGAAGGCCACCGACAAGGACGCCCTCGCCCCCGGTGTCCTCGTCACCGCCGTGGTCGTCGCCTCCGCGACGGCCACCGAACAGAGCGCCGAGGGACCGTACTTCAAGAAGGACGCGGCGGGCGAGAGCGTCCGTACGCTCGTCCTGAAGACCGACGCCAACGGCCTGATCTCGCTGCCGGAGCTCTTCGCGGGCGACAAGGCCGGCACCTACGTGCTGCGTCTGACCGCGCCCGGCGGCGGCAGCACGGAGATCACGCTGACGGTCACCGCGCCCGACCCGACGCCGACCCCGGAGCCGACGCCCTCCGCCACCGGCACGCCCGAGACCTCCCCCTCGCCCTCGGCCTCCGCCTCTCCCTCGGCCTGACCCGCCCGCACCCCGGGCCGCGTCCCCTCGCGTCCCTCGCGCCGTTCCTCCGTCCCCACCGGGCGGAGGGGCGGCGCTTCGCGCTTCCCCCTCCCGACGGTGCGGCGGTGCAACGTGTTCTCATCTCGCGGTCGCGTTGCTACGGTGCCCCCGCCCTGACGACCTATCAGATCGCATCCCGGGAGGCCGACCATGCGCGCCCTCGTCGCCGCCGCCATCGGACTCGCCCCAGTCCTCCTCTTCGTCCTCCTCCTCTCCGTGGTCGATCTCCCGCCCGACGGCCCCACCTCGCCCAAGCCCCTGCTCACCGCCGACCCCGGCCCCAAGAAGTAGGGGGCCGCCGTGCGCCGCCGAGCCAGCCTCGTCCTCCTCGCCCTCGCCGTCTTCTGCGCCGCGATGGCCCCGACCCTGCGCTGGTACGCCTTCCCCCGCCTGGCGAAGATCCCGCCGAATCAGTACCAGGAGACCGTCCTGGAGGCGAAGCCCGCGACCCTCCTCAACTACTCGACCCTCCGGGCGGAGAAGGTCGACAGGATCACGATCATCCAGACCCTCAAGGGCAACGTGGAGGAGTCGCGGCGCATCGAACGCGACGCCGGCCGCGACGTCGTCGTCTGGGACGCACTCGCCTACGTCACCGGCCCCGACGGCAAGATGGTCTCCAAGGTCCCCGAGCGGTACATCTTCGACGCCCACACCCAGGACCCCGTCCACGCCACCGGCGAGTCCGTCGACGGCGACCCGGTCCGGCGCGAGGGCATCGAGTTCAAGTGGCCCTTCCTCACGGAGAAGCGCGACTACCAGTACTTCGACGCCCAGACCCGCACCTCGGCCCCCATTCACTACAAGGGCACCCGCACCTTCCGGGGCACCGAGGTCTACTACTTCGAGCAGACCGTCCCCTGGACCAAGGTCCCCATGCCCAAGACCATGCCGGTCAAGGGCATCACCCCGAAGCTCCTCGCCGACTCCGGCCTCACCCGCTGGTACACCACCAAGCGGATGTTCTGGGTCGAACCGGTCACCGGCGCCCCCGTCAACGGCGAGGAGATCCACAAGGAGGAGCTCCGCAACGCCGAGGCGCTGATGGGCCGGGACACCCTCACCGTCTTCGAGGGACACGTGAAGATGCGCGAGGACTACGTCGAGAGCATCGGCGAGATGGTCTCCTCCAACCGCCTCATGGTCCTCATGCTCGTCTCCTACCTCCCCTGGAGCCTCACCCTCCTCGCGCTGCTCCTGCTCGCCCTCGCCCTCTGGCTGGAGGCCCGCTCCCGCCGCCCGGCAGCCGAACCCGCCGCGGCCCCGGTCACCCCTCCCGTCTGAGCCGCGCGCTGGTGAACCGGGTCGGCTCCGCCGCGGACGGGTCCTCCGGCCACGGGTGCTTCGGGTACCGCCCCCGCAACTCCGCGCGCACGGAGCGGTAGCCGTCCCGCCAGAACGACGCCAGATCGGCGGTGACGGCCGCCGGCCTCCCGGCGGGGGAGAGGAGGTGCACGAGCACCGGGACCCCCGCCACCCGAGGCGTCTCGGCCAGCCCGAACATCTCCTGGAGCTTCACCGCGAGCACCGGCCGCTCACCTCCGTACTCCACCCGGATCCGCGAACCGCTCGGCACCTCGATCCGCTCCGGCGCCAGCTCCCCCAGCCGGCCCGCCTCGCCCGACGCCCACGGCAGCAGCCGCCGCAGGGCGTCACCGGCGTCGATCCGCCCCAGATCGGCGCGGCGCGCGGCCCGGGACAGCTCGGGCTCCAGCCACTCCCCGGCCCGGTCGACCAGCGGCCCGTCCGCCACGTCCGGCCAGGGTTCCCCCACCTCCCGGCGCAGGAAGGCGAGCCGCTCGCGCAGCTCCCCGGCCTCCCGGCTCCACCGCAGCAGCCCGAGCCCCTCGCGCCGCAACCCGTCGAGCAGCGCCTCCCGCACGAGCGCCGGCTCCGCCTTCGCCCCGAGCGGCCGGACCGTCAGCTCGACCGCGCCGAGCCGGTCCACCGAACGCGCCACGACGTCCCCGTCCTCCCAGTGGACCTCCTCGCCGGTGGACCGCAGATGCCCGGCCGCCCGCCGCGCCACGTCCTCGTCCACCACGGCGGCCAGCCGCACCCGGGCCGTGGCGTCCCGCGCCGTCCGGTCCGCCACCGCCACCGCCAGCCAGGGGGCGGCCCGCAACGCGGACCCCTCGGCGAGCCGGGCCCCGCTCCCCGACACCATCAGATATCCCCCCTGCTCCCGGCTCCGCGCCACCCGCTCGGGAAACGCCAGAGCCGTGACGAGCCCGGCCACGGCGTCGTCACCGGTGACGGAGGCCCCGGAGCCCCGGGGAGCCCCGCCCGCCCCGGAGACCGCGGAGACGCCGGAGACGGGTGAGACGGGGGAGGCCGTGGAGGTCCTGATTGCTTCGGACTCCCCGGCAGCCCCGGCGCTTCCCGGAGCCCCGGCCGCCGCACGCGAGGTGTCCCCGCCCGCCGCCCCGGCGGCCGAGCGCTCAAGGCGCCGCGCCTCCGCCTTCCACCGGGCTCCGTACCCGTCGGTGCCCCGGCGTGCCGCGCGCCAGGCCGCCGCCAGGTCGTCCCCGTAGTCGCGCGGCGGCTCCTCACTGAGCAGCGCCACCACCTCCGCCGCCCGCCGCACCCCCACCTCCGTCGCGCCGTCCAGAAGGGCCCGGCCGAGCCGGGGGTGGAGCCCGAGCCGGGACATCCGTACCCCCCGCGGGGTGGCCCGGCCGGCCGCGTCCACGGCCCCGATCGAGCCCAGGACCGAGCGGGCCGCGGTCATCGCGCCGGCGGGCGGCGGGTCCAGCAGCGCGAGCCCCTCCGCCGTCGGGTCGCCCCAGCAGGCGGCCCGCAGCGCGAAGTCCGCCAGGTCGGCGACCCTGATCTCCGGGGACGGGAAGCGGGGCCTGCCCCCGTCGCTCGCCTCCGCCCAGCACCGGTACACGAACCCGAAGGCCTCACGGCCCGCCCGGCCGAGACGCTGGGTCGCCGTGGCCTCCGACACCGTCACCGTCGCGAGGGAGCCCAGCCCCCGCGCGTGGTCCGTGCGGGGCTCACGCGCGAGCCCCGAGTCCACGACGATCCGCACCCCCGGCACCGTCAGGCTGGACTCCGCCACCGAGGTCGCGAGGACCACCCTGCGCCGCCCGCCGGGCTCCGTACCGCGCAGCACCGCGTCCTGCACCGCCGCCGGCGCCCGCCCGTGCAGCTGGAGCACCTCCGCGTCGACGTCGGCCAGCATCCCGGCCGTCCGCGCGATCTCGCCCGTACCCGGCAGGAAACAGAGGACGTCCCCCTCGTGCCGCTCCATCGCGAGCCTGACCGTGGTCGCGACGTGCCGGAGCAGCGCCGGGTCCACCCAGGTGCCGTGGGCCGGCCGGACGCCCGGCGGCGGCGCCGCGAAGAAGACCCGGCAGCCGTGCCCCTCCCCCTTGCTCCACACCACCGGCGCGGGGCCGCCGCCGTCCAGGACCGTCAGGAGATCAGCCCAGGCCGCCGCGTCACTGGTCGCCGACGCGGCGATCAGCTTCAGCTCGGGCCGCAGGGTGGCCCGGACGTCCACGAGGAAGGCCATCGCGGTGTCGGCGTCCAGATGTCGCTCGTGGCACTCGTCGAGCAGGACCACGTCCACGCCCGCCAGCTCCGGATCGCGCTGGAGCCGCTGCAGCAGGATGCCCGTCGTCACCACCTCCACCCGGGTCGCGGGACCCGCCCGCCGCTCACCGCGCACCGAGAAGCCGACCGCGCCGCCGACCTCCTCGCCGAGCAGCCACGCCATCCGCCGGGCCGCCGCACGCACCGCCATCCGGCGCGGCTCGGCCACCAGGACCCGCCGCCTCGGTCCGTCCCCTATGAGGCCCGCGAGCGCGAGCGGCACCAGCGTCGTCTTGCCCGTGCCGGGAGGCGCGGACAACACGGCCGTACCGCGCCGGTCGAGCGCGCCCAGCAGCTCGGGGACGGCGTGGCGGACGGGGAGACGGTCGAGTGCGTCGTTTCGGATCACGCACTCAGTCTCGTACGCGACGCGGAAAAGGTGGGCCGCGTTGTCCACAGGCCCACCCATAAGTACGACAAGCATGACGCCCAGGTCGGCGGCTCCGCGCTGCCGCGCCGCTCCCCTCCTACGCGCTCCGCGCCACTTCTCTCCGCTACTCCGCTACTCCGCTACTCCGCGCGCTCGCAGACGAAGATCGCCGTCCCCGGGATCAGGTTCCCGCGCAGCGGGGACCAGCCGCCCCACTCCTGGCTGTTCCACTCCGGCCACTCCGGCTCGACGAGGTCCACCAGGCGGAACCCGCCGGCCACCACGTCCCGCACCCGGTCGCCGATCGTCCGGTGGTGCTCCACGTACACGGCACGCCCCTGCTCGTCCTGCTCCACATAAGGGGTGCGGTCGAAGTAGGAGGCCGCGACCGACAGACCCTCGGGGCCCGGCTCGTCGGGGAAGGCCCAGCGGATCGGGTGGGTCACCGAGAAGACCCACCGGCCGCCGGGCCGCAGCACCCGCCGCACCTCCCGGAACACCTTCACGGGATCGGCGACGAACGGCACCGCGCCGTACGCCGAGCACGCCAGGTCGAAGGTGCCGTCCAGGAACGGCAGCGCGCCGGCGTCGGCCTCCACCAGTGGCACCTCCCCGCCGATCCGCAGCGCGTGCTGGAGCTGCCGGTGCGAGAGGTCGAGGGCCACCGGCCGCGCCCCCCGCGCCGCCAGCCACCGCGAGCACTGCGCCGCGCCCGCGCCGATCTCCAGGACGTCGAGTCCCTTCAGGGAGGAGGCGGGCCCGAGGAGCTCGGCCTGCTCCTCGTCGAGCCCTTCCGGCCCCCAGACGAACCGGTCGTCACCGAGGAAGGAGCCGTGGTCGCTCTGGTACTCGTCGGCGTTCCTGTCCCACCAGCCACGGCTCGCACGGCTGCTCTCCGCGTCCCCCGCGTCACGCCGGGTCGCCTCCGCCCCGTCCTCGTCCGAGTCGTGGGGGAGTTCGTGTTCGTACTCTTGGTTCATCTCGCCCGCCGATGTAGTTTGCGCTCAGTGCCACCGAGCGGCCGACCCCGCCGAAACGGCGTGGAAAGACATGAGTGGTGCCGGAGTTGAGTGGATCTGCCCCGGGTGCGCGCTTCGCGCATTGACCCTGTCCGGCCGCCCCCGTATGCTAAAGGTTGCGCTGCGGGCCTGCGCGCCTCAGACGGAGCAGGCCGCGCTCGTACCTGTTGTATGTCCCCTCGGTTTTCGAGGCTCCTCCCGCTTGCGGGAAGGGTGCTTCATTGGCTGTCCGGCTTCTTGGTGCGATACGGGCTCTCGGCGTAGCAGTACCTACGACTTTCTGTCCGTAACCGGAGCCCTTTCCCACATGACGAGCAGCACCGAGACCACCGCCACCAGCACCACCCCGCAGGTTGCGGTCAACGACATCGGTAACGAGGAAGCCTTCCTCGCCGCGATCGACGAGACGATCAAGTACTTCAACGACGGCGACATCGTCGACGGCGTCATCGTGAAGGTCGACCGGGACGAGGTCCTGCTCGACATCGGTTACAAGACCGAAGGCGTGATCCCGAGCCGTGAGCTCTCGATCAAGCACGACGTCGACCCGAACGAGGTCGTCAAGGTCGGCGACGAGATCGAGGCCCTGGTTCTCCAGAAGGAGGACAAGGAAGGCCGCCTGATCCTGTCCAAGAAGCGCGCTCAGTACGAGCGTGCCTGGGGCACGATCGAGAAGATCAAGGAAGAAGACGGCATCGTCACCGGTACCGTCATCGAGGTTGTCAAGGGTGGTCTCATCCTCGACATCGGCCTCCGTGGCTTCCTGCCGGCCTCCCTCGTCGAGATGCGTCGCGTCCGCGACCTCCAGCCCTACGTGGGCAAGGAGCTCGAGGCGAAGATCATCGAGCTGGACAAGAACCGCAACAACGTGGTCCTGTCCCGCCGCGCCTGGCTCGAGCAGACCCAGTCCGAGGTTCGCCAGACGTTCCTCACCACCCTGCAGAAGGGTCAGGTCCGCTCCGGCGTCGTCTCCTCGATCGTCAACTTCGGTGCCTTCGTGGACCTGGGTGGCGTCGACGGTCTCGTGCACGTCTCCGAGCTGTCCTGGAAGCACATCGACCACCCCTCCGAGGTTGTCGAGGTCGGCCAGGAGGTCACCGTCGAGGTTCTCGACGTGGACATGGACCGCGAGCGTGTCTCCCTGTCGCTGAAGGCGACGCAGGAGGACCCGTGGCAGCAGTTCGCCCGGACGCACCAGATCGGTCAGGTCGTCCCGGGTAAGGTCACCAAGCTGGTTCCGTTCGGTGCGTTCGTCCGCGTGGACGAGGGCATCGAGGGTCTGGTCCACATCTCCGAGCTGGCCGAGCGCCACGTGGAGATCCCGGAGCAGGTCGTCCAGGTCAACGACGAGATCTTCGTCAAGGTCATCGACATCGACCTCGAGCGTCGTCGCATCAGCCTCTCGCTGAAGCAGGCCAACGAGTCCTTCGGTGCCGACCCGGCCTCGGTCGAGTTCGACCCGACCCTGTACGGCATGGCCGCGTCCTACGACGACCAGGGCAACTACATCTACCCCGAGGGCTTCGACCCCGAGACCAACGACTGGCTCGAGGGCTTCGAGACCCAGCGCGAGGTCTGGGAGACCCAGTACGCCGAGGCGCAGGCTCGTTTCGAGCAGCACCAGGCTCAGGTCATCAAGTCCCGCGAGGCCGACGAGGCCGCTGCCGCCGAGGGCGCTGCCGCCCCGGCCGCCGGTGGCAACGCCGGTGCGGGCATCTCGGGTGGTTCGTACTCCTCGGAGTCGGACGACAACTCCGGCGCCCTGGCGTCGGACGAGGCGCTCGCCGCCCTGCGCGAGAAGCTGGCCGGCGGCCAGAGCTGAACAGGCTCTCCGCTGAGCGCTAGCCGCTAGCGAATCGAGGCCCGCTCCCCTTCGGGGGAGCGGGCCTCGGTCATGTCCGGAAGCCGTTTCGGTCAGCTCGGTTCGGCTCGGGCCGGCTCGGCTCGGTTCACGTCGGCTCACTTCACGTCGGCTCGGTTCACGCCGGATCGAGGCGGGTCGGCTCGGGGCGGCTCGGCTCGGGGCGGCTCGGCTCAGGGTGTGACGGGGATGTTCGTCAGGCCGTTCCCGCCGGTCACCGTGTTCGACGCGTAGACCGTGGTGGGGCAGGAGCCGCTCCGGTTGGTGACGTTGATCGCGAGTCGCTGCGCCCCGGTCGCGCCCGTCAGGTTCGAGCGGTTGCCGCGGAAGACCGTGCCGCAGCCCCAGCCGCTCTGCTGGGTGTGCGTCTCGAAGCCGTTGTTCGTCGTGTTGACGCCGGTGTTGTCCTCGACGAGGACGTCGTTGCCCTTCACGTCGACCCAGGAGTCGTCGTAGTTGGCGCCGGTCAGCCCGCGTCCGTCGAAGGTGTTCCCGACGATCCGCGCCCCGGTGGTGCCCTCCTTGATGTCGACGCTCTCGCCGCCGACGTCCGGCCCGATGACGTTGTTCAGGATCTGCGCGTTGTCGCTGCGGTCGGCGAGGCTGTTGGCCGTCCCGACGTACACCCCCTCGCCCATGCCCCGGCCGTCGTTCCCGGTGTCGTGGATGCGCGAGTTCTTGAGGACGCCGTTCCTGCTGGAGTTGCGGAAGTGCACGCCCTCCATGTCCAGGTCGTGCACGGTCACCCCGTCGATCACCACGCCGTCCGCGGCGTCGGCCATGATCCCCTTCTGGCCGCCGGTGACGGTGACGCCCTTGACGGTCCAGTACGAGGCCCCGTTGAGGTGCAGCCCGTAGCCGCCCCCGGCGGTCAGCACCGCGCGGGGGGAGCCGGTCAGGGTGATCCGGGCCGAGGTGGTGCCCGGGGTCGTGGCCTTGAAGTTCCCGGTGTACGTGCCGTCCGCGAGGTGGATCGTGTCGCCGGGACGGGCGTTGGTGAGCGCCGTCTTCAGCTCCTTCGCCGTCGACACCTCGATCCTCACCACGCCCGCCGAGGCGGGCGTGGTGAGGAGGGGGACCGCGAGGAGCGCGGGGAGCAGGGGGAGGAGCAGCGTTCGGGTGCGCATGGGGGAGGCCTTCCGTGCGGGGGCGAGGGGGGTGTTCCTGTATGTGCACGAGGGACGGGATGCTGAACGCGATGCTGTCCCGAGACGGTAGGGAGCGGCTGTGGCCATGTCAAGGTCTGGACCAGTGGCCGGAGTTCGTCGGGCTCGCCGGGGCCCGGCCGCCGGACGGCCCTTCGGCCGGCAGCCCGCCGGATCAACTCGCCGGAAGATCGCCCCGCACGGGAATGGCGGTGCCGCGCGAGACGTTCCCAGAGAGAACCCGAGGAGGAGCGGTAATCGTGCTTGATCCCCAGGATTTGTACGAATGGGACGCGAAGGGCCTGGCTGTCGTCGACCTGGCCCTGGCGCAGGAGTCGGCCGGGCTGGTCATGCTGTACCACTTCGACGGCTACATCGACGCGGGCGAGACCGGTGAGCAGATCATCGACGGCCTGCTCGACACCCTGCCCCACCAGCTGGTGGCCCGTTTCGACCACGACCGGCTGGTGGACTACCGTGCCCGCCGCCCGCTGCTGACCTTCCGGCGCGACCGCTGGACCGCGTACGAGACGCCGTCCATCGAGGTCCGCCTCGTCCAGGACGCCACGGGCGCCCCCTTCCTCGTCCTCTCCGGCCCCGAGCCCGACGTGGAGTGGGAGCGGTTCGCCACCGCCGTCCGGCAGATCATCGAACGTCTCGGCGTGCGCCTCTCCGTCAACTTCCACGGCATCCCCATGGGCGTGCCGCACACCCGCCCCGTCGGACTCACCCCGCACGGCAGCCGCACCGACCTCATGCCGGGCCACCGCAGCCCCTTCGACGAGGCGCAGGTCCCCGGCAGCGCCGAGTCCCTCGTCGAGTACCGGCTCACCGAGGCCGGCCACGACACCCTCGGTGTCGCCGCGCACGTCCCGCACTACGTCGCCCGCTCGCCGTACCCGGACGCGGCCCTGACCGCGCTGGAGGCCGTGACGGCCGCCACCGGCCTGGTGCTTCCCGGTGTCGCCCACTCCCTGCGGACCGAGGCGCGCCGCACCCAGACCGAGATCGACCGCCAGATCGGCGAGGGCGACGAGGAGCTGGTCGCGCTGGTGCAGGGCCTTGAGCACCAGTACGACGCGGCGGCCGGTGCCGAGACCCGCGGCAGCCTGGTCGCCGAGCCCGTCGACCTGCCGTCGGCGGACGAGCTGGGCCGCGAGTTCGAGCGCTTCCTCGCGGAGCGGGAGGGTGACGTCTGACCCGCCCGGGGCAGGCCCTAAGCTGCCGCTCATGCTGAAGGTGGGCCTGACCGGCGGGATCGGAGCCGGCAAGAGTGAGGTGTCACGGCTGCTCGTCTCGTACGGGGCCGTGCTGATCGACGCGGACCGGATCGCCCGCGAGGTCGTCGAGCCCGGAACGCCGGGGCTCGCGGCCGTCGTCGAGGCCTTCGGGGACGGCGTCCTCACCGAGGAGGGCACGCTCGACCGGCCGAAGCTCGGCTCCATCGTGTTCGCCGACGCCGACCGTCTCGCCACCCTCAACGCCATCGTGCACCCCCTGGTCGGGGCCCGGTCGGCGGAGCTGGAGGGCCGGGCGGGCACGGGAGACGTGGTCGTCCACGACGTACCCCTGCTCACCGAGAACGGGCTCGCGCCCCTCTATGACCTGGTCGTGGTCGTGGACGCGTCCCCCGAGACCCAGCTCGACCGGCTCGTACGGCTCCGGGGCATGGCCGAGTCCGAGGCGCGGGCCCGGATGGCGGCGCAGGCCACGCGCGCGCAGCGGCTGGCCGTCGCGGAGCTCGTGATCGACAACGACGGGCCGCTCGACGCCCTCGAACCGCAGGTGCGGAAGGTCTGGGACGAGCTGGAGCGCCGCGCCGCGGCGGAATGAGCGGGGCGGGTCCGGTGTTCAACCACCGGATCGAGGGGAAGGATGCCATGGTGGCCGACAGAAACCCGGAAACCCACGTCATCGACTTCCGCGCCGCCGAGCACCTGCTGGCCGCGCGGGACCCGCAGGGCGCCGTGAAGCTGCTCGACTCGGTGATCGCCGCCCACCCCGAGAACACGGCGGCGCGGCTCCTCCGCGCCCGCGCGTTCTTCGCCGCCGCGCAGCTGCGCCCCGCCCAGCTGGAGTTCGAGCTGGTCCTGGAGCGCGAGCCGGACAACGCCTTCGCGCACTTCGCGCTGGCCCGCACCTTCGAGCGCTCCGGTCTGACCGCCCAGGCCACCCGGCACTTCCGTCTCGCCGCCGCGCTCGACCCGAAGCCGGAGTACCTCCAGGCCGCGGGCTTCGACTCGGAGCGGTAGGGCCGGGTCCGGCCGCTCAGCGCCCCGTGCCGCCGTGATCGGGGTCGTACGGCGGAACGTCCCGGCCCGGCTGCCAGTGCGGGCCCTGGCGGAGGTGGCGCACCACCATCACGAGGTCGCAGACGACCACCAGGAACAGCACGCCGCAGGCCACCGCCCAGCCGGGGCGGCCCACCAGCGCGAACGCGGCCGTGCCGAAGGCGGCCCAGAGCAGGCCCCACACGCTCAGCCAGAACCGCATGCGCAGCGGACTGCGCGCGGTCGCCGGCTCGCTGCCCGTACGCATGGCGCTCGCGTCTCCCGTCAGGCCCCCCTTCGGTCACCTTCCAGGATGGACCCGGGGCGAGGAGAACGGGAGCGGCCGGGGGCGGGGCTAGTGGACGACGCTGTAGCTGCGCCAGGGCAGGGTGCCGGGGACGATCCCGTCGCTCAGCGTGGTCGGCAGGTAGGTGGATTCCTCGCCCTTACAGTCCCGCGTCCGGTACAGCACGATGTCGACCAGGGTGTTGTTCTCGACCTTGGTCGCGCCGGAGGGCGCGAGGCGGTGGCAGCCGTTCACCGAGGGGCTGGTCACGGTCACCACGAGGTCGCGTTCCGTCTCGTAGGTGAGCGTGCCGACCATGGTGCGGCCCAGACCTGAGCAGCCGGCGACGGCGAAGGTGAGCAGCACGGCCCCGGTGGCGGTCGTGAGACGCCGGCGAACGGACATGGCGGTTCCTCTTCTGTCGTGGGTCTGACGTGGCTGACGTGGCTGGTGGGTCTGGCGGGTCTGGCGGGTCTGAAGCGGGTCTGACGTGGACACCACGTTCGCGCCCCCGGGGCCGCGTGTCATCCGCTGCTGGGCCGCCCGGGCGAACCCGCCTGGCGGCCGTTGTCAGACCCCCGCCGTAAGGTCGGAGGTCCGATCGACGTACGACGACACCCGGCGGAAGGAGGACGAGCGCCGTGCCACCCACCTGGACGACCAGCGCCGCCGTCTTCCTGCCCGCCGCGCTGCCCCGTGAGGGACGGGTCGCCTTCTGGGCCCCCGACGGCGGAGCCCTGCCGGACCCGGCGGAGAGCGGCGCGGAGCGCGTCGACCTGACCGTCGTCCGACGGCACGGCAGCGGCGCCCGGAGCCGTACCGTGCCCGCCCTGGCCCTCCCGGTCGACGCCGCCCTGCCCCACCTCGTCGCGGCCCGTCACCACCCGGCCGCGCATCCCGCCGCAGCGGGATGGGGCGCCGCCGCCCTGCACGCCCTGCACCTAGTGGCCCGTGGCCGCGTGCTCCCGGGCCTGACCGCCGACGACCTGGACGCCTGGCGGGCCGGTCCCCTGGACGCCGACGACATCGCCCACCTGCGGGCCGTCGCGGCCGCCCTGCCGTACGAGGCGCACGCCGTGCCCGTCCCCGGGCCGGGGCCGCTGCGGCTGCCCGACCCCGAGGCCCTCGTGCGCGCCTTCCTCGACGCGGTCGCCGACACCCTGCCCCGCACCCCGGCCGCCGCCCACGCGGTGGGGGCGCCGTTCGCCGCCCGGGAGCCCCAGCACCTGCCCCGCGCCCGTGCCTGGGCCGCCGAGGCGGCGGCCGGGATGGACGCGGGCGTCCGTGTCTCGCTCCGCCTGGACCTCTCCCCGTACGAACTCTTCGACACGGCCGACAGCGCCGGTGACCCGGAGGGCGCGGACCAGGGGCGGGGCGGCGGGCGGCACGCCGCCGCCGCCGTCCTCCAGGTCCACAGCCTCGCCGACCCCACCCTCGTCATCGACGCCACGGCCCTGTGGGCGGGGGAGGGCGAGCACTTCGGGCCCCGCGCCCGGATCGACGCCGTCCTCGCCCTGCGCCGGGCCGCCCGCGTCTGGCCCCCGCTCGCCCGGCTGCTGGAGCGGGACGTGCCGGACGTCCTCGCCGTCGCCGAGGACGAGCTGTACGAGCTGCTCGGCCCCGCCGCCGCCCGGCTCGCCGACGCCGGGGTCACCGTCCACTGGCCGCGCGAGCTGGCCCGTTCGCTCAGCGCCTCCGCCGTCGTCCGGGCCGACCGGGCCGCGCCCGGCTCCGCGACCGACGGGACCTCGTTCTTCGACAGCGAGGAGCTGCTGCGGTTCAACTGGCAGCTGGCCCTGGACGGCGATCCGCTCACCGAGCGCGAGATGGACCGGCTCGCCGAGGCGCACCGGCCCGTCGTCCGCCTCCGTGACCAGTGGGTCGTCGTCGACCCCGACCTCGTCCGCAAGGCGCGCAAGCGGGAGCTCGGCCTGCTCGAACCGGTCGACGCCCTCGCCGTCGCCCTCACCGGCACCGCCGAGGTGGACGGCGAGACCGTGCCCGCCGTCCCCGTCGGCGCCCTGGCCGCGCTCCGCGACCGGCTGCTCGCCGGCCCCGAGGACGTGCAGGCCCCGCCCGGTCTCACCGCCACCCTCCGCGACTACCAGCTGCGCGGACTCGCCTGGCTGGACCTCATGACCTCGCTCGGTCTCGGCGGCTGCCTCGCCGACGACATGGGCCTGGGCAAGACCGTCACCCTCATCGCCCTCCACCTGCGCCGCGCCCGCCGCGCCCCCACCCTCGTCGTCTGCCCCGCGTCCCTGCTCGGCAACTGGCAGCGGGAGGTGGGGAAGTTCGCGCCCGACGTGCCCGTGCGG
This sequence comes from Streptomyces sp. NPDC002057, assembly GCF_040296665.1. Classification (NCBI taxonomy): domain Bacteria; kingdom Bacillati; phylum Actinomycetota; class Actinomycetes; order Kitasatosporales; family Streptomycetaceae; genus Streptomyces; species Streptomyces sp. NPDC002057. The sequence continues at coordinate 165,031 of NZ_JBEOXR010000004.1, read as the reverse complement.
CGGTTCCACGGCGCCGACCGCGACCTCGACGGCGTCGAGGGCGGCTTCGTCCTCACCACCTACGGCACCCTGCGGACCAGCGCAGCCCAACTGGCCGGACGGGAGTGGGGGATGGTCGTCGCCGACGAGGCGCAGCACGTCAAGAACCCGTTCTCCGCGACCGCGAAGGCCCTGCGCGAGATCCCCGCGCCCGCCCGGGTCGCCCTCACCGGCACCCCCGTGGAGAACAACCTCTCCGAACTCTGGGCGCTCCTCGACTGGACCACCCCCGGTCTCCTCGGCCCGCTCAAGGCCTTCCGCTCCCGGCACGCGCGCGCCGTGGAGAACCACGAGGAGATCGAGCACGCGGAGGCCGTCGAGCGGCTCGCCCGACTCGTGCGGCCCTTCCTGCTGCGCCGCCGCAAGTCCGACCCCGGCATCGTTCCCGAGCTGCCGCCCAAGACGGAGTCCGACCACCCCGTCCCCCTCACCCGGGAACAGGCCTCGCTCTACGAGGCGGTCGTCCGCGAGACCATGGCGCGGATCGAGGAGTCCGAGGGCATGGCCCGCCGGGGCCTCGTCATGAAGCTGCTGACCTCCCTCAAGCAGATCTGCAACCACCCCGCGCAGTACCTGAAGGAACAGGCACCGCGCGGCAGCGGCACCGCGCGGCTCGCCGGCCGTTCGGGGAAGCTCGCCCTGCTCGACGAACTCCTCGACACGATCCTCGCCGAGGACGGGGCCGTGCTCGTCTTCACCCAGTACGTGTCGATGGCGCGGCTCCTCGCCGACCACCTGGCCGCCCGCGGCGTCCAGGCCCAACTCCTCCACGGCGGCACCCCGGTGGCCGAGCGGGAGCGGATGGTCGACCGCTTCCAGGCGGGTGAGGTCCCCGTCTTCCTGCTCTCCCTCAAGGCCGCGGGCACCGGCCTCAACCTCACCCGCGCCGGCCATGTCGTCCACTACGACCGCTGGTGGAACCCGGCCGTCGAGGAGCAGGCCACCGACCGGGCCTACCGCATCGGGCAGACCCAGCCGGTGCAGGTCCACCGGCTCGTCGCCGAGGGCACGGTCGAGGACCGGATCGCCGAGATGCTCCTCGCCAAGAGAGCGCTCGCCGACGCCGTCCTCGGCTCCGGCGAGGCGGCCCTCACCGAACTGACCGACCGGGAGCTCGCCGACCTGGTCTCCCTGAGGAGGCCCGCGTGACCACCCCACGGGGCGCGCGCGGAGCCGCCCCGCGCCACGACGACCGCCGCCGCAGCTTCCCCCAGGTCGCGCCCCGCGAGGCCCCCGACGGGCGGTTCGCCGCCACCTGGTGGGGAAACGCCTGGGTGGAGGCCCTGGAGGACACCGCCCTCGACCCGGCGCGCCTCGCCCGCGGCAGGGCGTACGCCGGGCGCGGCCACGTCGACGCGATCACCGTCACCCCCGGTCGGGTCGTCGCCTACGTCCACGGCAGCCGGGCCCGCCCGTACCGCACCGAGATCAGGATGCGGACCCTCGGCGACGACGGCTGGGAGCGGTTCCTCGACGAGGCCACCGCCCGCCCCGACCACATCGCCGCCCTCCTCGACAAGGACGTGCCGCACGCCCTGGAAGCGGTGACGGGACTGCTGCCCGCGCCGGGTGACCTCGTCCCCGACTGCTCCTGCCCGGACGACGGTTACCCCTGCAAGCACGCCGCCGCCCTCTGCTACCAGGCCGCCCGGCTCCTCGACGAGGACCCGTTCGTCCTCTTCCTGATGCGCGGACGCGGGGAGCAGGAGCTCCTCGCCGAGCTGACCCGGCGCAACGCGGCCCTGTCTGCCGCCGAGTCGACCGCCGCCGCACCTCCCATGCCCACCGTTCCCGCCCGCGCCGTGCTCGCCGCGACGGAGCGGGCCGCGCCCCCGCTGCCGTCTCCGCTGCCCCTCCCGGACCGGCCCGGCCGGCCCGCGGTCTTCCCGCCCGACCCCGACGCCCCCGACCCGCTCGCCCTCGACCTCCTCGCCTCCGAAGCCGCCGCCCGCGCCCACGCGTTCCTGGTCACGGGGCTCGATCCGGTCGCCGCGCTCAGCCCCTGGCAGGACGCCGTCCGGCTGGCCGCCGCGCACCCCGGTTCGGGGCTCACCGCGTCGACCCGTGCGCTCTACCGCGACCTGGCGTACGCGCTCGACCGCACCCCCACGGAGCTCGCCCGCGCCGTCGCCGCCTGGCGGCAGGGCGGCGCCGCGGGGCTCGCCGTACTCGAAGAGCCCTGGGATCCGCCGGCGGGCCCGTTCGACCGGGCCCGACCCGCCCTGCTCGCCGCCGACTTCCCCGCCTTCCGCCCCTGGCGCAACCGGCTCTCCACCGAGTCACTCCAGCTCCGGCTCGGTCGCGACGGCCTCTGGTACGGCTACGAGTCGGACGCCGGGCGCGAGGACTGGTGGCCGCGCGGCGCCCCCGATCCGGACCCTGTCGGGGCCCTCACCGACCTTCTGGGGCGCTGACGCACACTCGAACGGGTCCCACTCGATGGAGTGAAACCCGTCAACGGCCGGATCCGGCATGTGCGTTTGTCGCGTTGATTCCGGTACGGGCATTCGCCCGTGTACACCTCCGGAAGGCAGGAAGCCATGAGGCAGATTCGCCGAAGTGGTCTGGCCACACTGTTGGTCACGGGTGGGGCGCTCGCCCTGTCGGCGGGCGCCGCGCACGCCGACTCCGGCGCGCAGGGCGCCGCGGTCGGTTCGCCGGGCGTCGGCTCCGGCAACACGGTTCAGCTGCCGGTGCACGTCCCGGTCAACGCCTGCGGGAACACGGTCAACGTCGTCGGTCTGCTCAACCCGGCCTTCGGCAACACGTGTGAGAACCGCTCCGCCCCGCAGGAGCCCTCGGGCTACGGGTCGGACGACGGCGGCGGCAGGTCCCACAAGGACGAGCCCGGTACTCCGCGCGGCGGTGAGCAGGCCGGCGGCTCCCACGGGGGCGGTTCGCAGGGCGGCTCCTCCAACGGCGGCGGCTCCACGGCCGAGGGCCACGCCGAGGGATCTCCCGGCGTCCTCTCCGGGAACGGTCTCCAGCTGCCCGTCGACCTCCCCGTCAACGTCAGCGGGAACTCGGTCAACGTGGTCGGCCTGCTGAACCCGGTCTTCGGCAACACCTCGGTCAACGGGCCCTCGAAGCCCGTGCCGCCGGTCGAGAAGCCGACGCCGCGCCCGCAGACCCCCGTCCGCAACGTCCCGGTCCCGCAGACCGAGACGGAGACGGAGAAGCCCGCCCCGGCCCCCGCGCCGCAGGGTGAGACCCGCCCGGTCGCGCTGGCCGAGACCGGCTCGGACGCCCTGGGCTACGCCGCGTCCGCGAGTGCCGCACTGCTGCTCGGAGGTGCTCTGCTCTACCGTCGCGCGCGCCGCGCCGGAGACCAGGCCTGACGGTTCCGTCCTCGCGGTCCGGTCGACGCACGCCCCGTGGTCCGGCGCCGCGCGCGCTGACACCCGAGCTGTCAGCCGTGTCCCCGACCGCGGGGGTTCTCGCCGCCGCGACGCCAGGCCCGGAGCACCGCCTCGATGGCGGGAGCGACCCTCGTCCGGGCCTGGTGCCGGGTGACCCCCCGCATGAGGAGCGTGTCGTACGGCGTGTCGACATGCCGTACGGAGGCGCGCACCGCGGCCGTGACGGCGCCGCGGTCGAGCGAGCGCCCCGCGGACGTGCGCCCCACCCGTCCACTGCCCTTCGTCGAGGCGTGGACGGCGATCTCCGTCGCCCGGTCCGCCGGGCAGGACGGGAAGAGCCGCAGGATCTCCGACCGGAGGACCTCGGTGATCTCCGCGTCGAGCGCGGCGCGCCGTACCGCGTCCCTCGCCCGGCGCCTGGCCCGGGCCTCCGCGTCGGCCAGGCAGGCCCGTTCCGCCTCGGCGAGCGCGGCCTCCTCGACGAGCAGGCCCTGACGCTCGTAGCGGGTACGGCGCCGGTTGTGCCGTACCACCACGGCCCACAGGGTGCTGCCCTCGCGGGCGCGCCGGGTGAGCGCCGTGTCGCCGCGGCGCAGGAAGACGAGATGCCCGAGGTCGGCGCAGTCCAGGCAGACCGGCGCGTTGAACTCGACGATCATCCGCTCCAGCGGGCCCTGGTGGCACTCCGAGCAGCGGCGGCGACGGAGCGGCTCGACGACGACGGGTGCGACGAGGTCCATGTCCGGGCGCCGTTCAGCGGACGCCGGGCGCGGCGGCGGCGATGAACACGGCGAGTGCCTCCTTCGCCAGCGCGGAGCGGCGGGCGCGCTCCGCCTCGCCGTCCGCGTCGTGCAGGCAGTGGGTCTCCTCGAAGGCGGCCTCGGCCAGCCGCCGGACGTGCGCGTCGTCGCAGACCAACTGGACGCGGAAGAGGGCCTGCCGGGCGGCGGTGCGCTGCCGGTAGGAGGCGTGCCGGGACTCCTCCGCCTCCTCCGAGCCGGGCTCCTCCACCGCCCGGAACCAGCGGTCGTTCTGGCTGTGCCGGTAGTCGACGACCGCGCCCGCGTAGGCGCTGTAGGTCGCGATCCGTTCCTGGCGGAGCTGTTCGGTCCGGGCGAGCGAGGCGGTGCGCTCGGTGGCCCGCCCCTGGAACCAGTGGGTGGCGATGACACCCAACAGGGTTCCCGCCACGGCTATCAGCGCCACATCCATGGCCGACCGCCCCTCCCGTCTCCCTCGGCCGTCTCCACGGCCGATCCCCTCGTCGGGTTCCCTCGCCGGATCCCCTCGGCGAGTCCCTCGTCGGATCCGCTCGTCGGGGTCCGAAGATCCCTCGGACCCTCAGATCATGACAGTCGGGGGGCGGGACGTCACGGTCGGTGGCCTCACTGCCGGTAGCCGCTCAGGAAGCGGCCGATGCGGCTGATCGCGGCGTCGAGGTCGTCGGCGTACGGCAGGGTCAGGATGCGGAAGTGGTCCGGGCGGGGCCAGTTGAAGCCGGTTCCCTGGACGACCTGGATCTTCTCCCGCAGGAGCAGGTCGAGGACGAACCTCTCGTCGTCGTGGATCTTGTGCACGGCGGGATCCAGGCGCGGGAAGACGTAGAGGGCTCCCTTCGGCTTCACGCAGGAGACGCCGGGGATCTCGTTGAGCTTCTCCCAGGCCCGGTCGCGCTGTTCGCGGAGCCGGCCGCCGGGGGCCGTGAGCTCGTGGATCGACTGGCGGCCGCCGAGCGCGGCCTGGATGGCGTACTGGGCGGGGGCGTTGGGGCAGAGCCGCATGGAGGCCAGCATGGTGAGGCCCTCCAGGTAGTTCCTGGCGTGCTGCTTCGGGCCGGTGACGACGAGCCAGCCGGAGCGGAAGCCCGCCACCCGGTAGGTCTTGGAGAGCCCGCCGAAGGTGAGGACGACCAGGTCGGGGGCGAGCGAGGCGGCCGGGTAGTGCACGGCCTCGTCGTAGACGATCTGGTCGTAGATCTCGTCGGCGAAGACCATCAGGCCGTGGCGGCGGGCGAGGTCGAGGATGCCCTCGACGATCTCCTTCGGATAGACCGCGCCGGTGGGGTTGTTGGGGTTGATGATGACCACGGCCCGGGTCCGGTCGGTGATCTTCGACGCCATGTCGTCGAGGTCCGGGTACCAGTCGGCCGACTCGTCGCACAGGTAGTGCACGGCCTTGCCGCCCGAGAGGGTGGTGACCGCCGTCCACAGCGGGAAGTCGGGGGCGGGGATCAGGACCTCGTCGCCGTCCTCCAGAAGGGCCTGGACGGCCATCGAGACGAGCTCCGAGACGCCGTTGCCGAGGAAGACGTCGTCGACGTCGACCTCCGGGAGCCCCATGGCCTGGTAGCGCTGGGCCACGGCACGGCGCGCGGAGAGGATGCCCCGGGAGTCCGTGTACCCGTGGGCCTTGGGGAGCATCCGGATCATGTCCTGGACGATCTCCTCGGGCGCCTCGAAGCCGAAGAGCGCCGGATTGCCGGTGTTGAGGCGCAGGACGCTGTGGCCCGCCTCCTCCAGCGCGTTGGCGTGCTCGATGACCGGGCCCCGGATCTCGTAACAGACCTCGCTCAGCTTGCTCGACTGCCGGAACTCCATGTCCGACCTCCCCAGGTCCCCGGAATCAGTGTTGCTTGGTTTTACCAAGTTCGAGCTTGGAAAGTCCAACAACATGTCTAGACTGCGTCGCATGCCACGCCAGCCACGCCGCCGCAGCTACGACCAGCACTGCGCCGCCGCGCGCGCCCTCGACCTCGTCGGCGACCGGTGGACCCTGCTCGTCGTCCGCGAACTCCTCGCCGGGCCGCGCCGCTACACCGACCTCCACGCCGACCTCCCGGGCGTCAGCACCGACATGCTGGCCGGGCGGCTCAAGGACATGGAGGGCGCCGAGCTCGTCACCCGCCGCCGACTGCCCCCGCCCGCCTCGGCGTCCGTGTACGAGCTCACCCCGCGCGGCCGCGACCTGCTGCCCGTGCTGCGCGCCCTCGCCGCCTGGGGCGCCTCCGACCTGGGCGAACCACGGCCCACCGACGCCGTCCGCGCGCACTGGTACGCGATCCCGCTCCTCGGGCCGCTCGCCGAACGGGGGGCGGGAATCGTCCAGGTGACCCTGGACGAGGGGGAGTTCCACGTACGGGTCGGAGACGACGGAGCCGTCTCGTACGGGGACGGGGTGTACGGCGCCGGTACGGGGGAGGAGCCCGACGCCCGCCTGAGGACCGACGCGGCGACCTGCCGGGCCCTCGCGGGCGGGGAGACGACGCTCGCCGAGGCGATCGAGTCGGGGCGTGCCGTGCTCGACACGACCGCGCGGGCCGCCGGGGTCCGCTGAGCGCGAGTCAGCTTCGGTGCGGACCGCGCGGACCGCGCGGACTGCGCGGGTCGTTCGGACCGTGCGGGTGTGCGTGCGTGTGCGTGGCGAGGATGTGCGCCAGCCTGTCCCGGGCCTCGGTCTGGGCCGCGATCCGCGCGTCGAGCACGGCCAGCCGCTCGCGGGCGATCTCCAGGCCGCGCGCGGACGGCGGGACCGAGGGCATGTCCCCGTCCAGGCAGGAACGGAACGCGGACACGTCGTCCAGGGTGAGGCCCGCGTCGAGCAGGTACCGGATGTTCGCCACCCGTACCGCCGCGCCCTCCTCGTACACCCGGTAGCCGTTGTCCGCGCGCGCCGACGTGATCAGCCCCACCGCCTCGTAGTGGCGCAACGCGCGGGCCGACGCCCCGGTCCGCCGGGCCAGTTCACCGATGCGCAAGGGCGCCACCTCCGCACGCAGTCGTATCACGCGACCAGCGCACCCCCGTCGACGGGCAGGACGGTGCCGGTCAGGAAGGAGGCGTCCGGCGCGGCGAGCGAGGTGATCGCCCAGGCGACCTCCTCGGGCCGGCCGATCCGGCCCAGCGGGGTGTGCGCGAGCTGCCACGCCCGAAGCGCCGCCAACTGCTCGGAGGAGAGGCCCATGTGGTCCGCGATCGGGGTCTCGATCGCGCCGGGCGCCACCGCCACCACCCGGACGCCGGCGGGCGCCAGCTCCAGCGCCCAGCAGCGGGTCAGGGTCTCCAGAGCGCTCTTGGTCGCCGGATAGACGGAGCCGGCGGGCCAGCCGCGCTGCCCGATCGTCGTCGACACGTTCACCACGACGCCCCGGGAGGCGCGGAGCGCGGGGAGGGCGGCTTGGGTGAGCAGCACCGGGGCGACGAGGTTGGTCTCCAGGAGCGGGGCGATCACCGAGCGGTCGAGGGTGCCCAGCGGGCCGCCCGAGGCGATCCCCGCGTTGTTCACGAGCACGTCGAGACGGCCGTGGCCGGTCACGGCCGTCTCGACGATCTCCTCGGGCGCGTCCTCCGCCGTGACGTCGGCGACGAACGGCCGGATGCCGGGGTGCCCCTCGGCGGTCTCCCACAGCGGCTCCTCCCGGCGGCCGACGGCGAGGACGGTCGCCCCCTGTCCGGCGAAGGCACGGGCGGTGGCCCGCCCGATGCCGGTGCCCGCGCCGGTGACGACGACGACCCTGCCGGGTGTGGTGGTGTCCGGGCACCCGGTGTTCGTGCGTGCGGTGGTCGGGCAGTGGGTGTTCGTGCGGTGGGTGTTCACGCGGTCGGTGGTCATGAATCCGATGGTCGAACAGTGACGCCAGTGGCAAGGTCAAGGCGACGGTCCGGTGGTCCGGTGTGCAGGATGAACGGTGTGAGTGGGGCGAGCGGGATGCGATACGAGGCGATCACCTGGGACCGGCTGGCGGAGACGCTCGCCGGACACCTCGACGCGTCCGAGCCGGACGCGGGCGGCAGCCGGCTCAAGGTCGCCCTCGACGGCCCGCCCGCCGCGCCCGGCGGCGAACTCGCGGAGCTGCTCGCCGAGGCGCTGCGGACGCGCGGGCGCGCGGTGCACGTCGTGGGGACCGGTGGCTTCCTGCGGCCCGCGTCCCTGCGGTACGAGTACGGGAAGCAGGACCCGGACGCGTACTACGACGGGTGGACGGACGTCGGGGCGCTCTGGCGGGAGATCTTCAACCCGCTGGAACCCGGCGGCACCGGGCGGGTGCTGCCCGACCTGTGGGATCCGGTACGCGACCGGGCGACCCGCAGCCCGTACGTGACGCTGCCGCCGGGTGGGGTGCTCGTGCTGCACGGGCCCTTCCTGCTCGGTCACTGGTTCCCCTTCGACCTCACCGTGCACCTGCGACTCTCGCCCGCCGCCCTCGCCCGGCGCACCGGGGAACCCTGGGCCCTGCCCGCCTTCGCCCGGTACGAGACGGAGGTCGACCCGGGTGCGGCGGCCGACGCCGTCGTACGTGCCGACGACCCGCGCCACCCGGCGTGGACCGGGCTGGGCCGGCGGCCGGAGGCATGAGCCGTCAGGGCCCGGGGGGAACGTCCGGGGGTCTGCCGCCCACCACCGTGACCGCCTCCGACCCCGCGCGGCAGCCCGCCTCGGCGGCCTTCGCCGGGTCCGCGCCCGCGAGCCGGGCCGCCAGGAACGCCCCGGTGAACGCGTCGCCCGCGCCCGTCGAGTCCACCGGCCGCACCGCGGGCGCCTCCACTCGCGCGATGACCGCACCCCCCTCGGCGACCAGCGCGCCCGCCGCCCCCAGGGTCATCACGACCAGCGGGAACCGACGGCTCAACTCGGCCGCCGCCACCTCGGGTTCGTCGCGGCCGGTCAGTGCGCGGGCCTCGTCGACGTTGGGCAGCAGGACCTCGGCGCCCTCCGCCGCCGCCAGGAACCGCTCCGGTCCCAGCTCCGCCAGGAACCCCGCCGACGCCGGGTCCACACTGACCGGAATCCCCGCCCCTCCCGCCTCCCGCAGCGCCCGCCGGACCGTCTCGCGGCTCGCGGCGGCGAAGAAGAGGTAGCCGGAGAGGTGCAGCCGGGCCACGCCGTCGAGCAGGCGGGCGGACCAGTCCTCGGGGGCGAGGCGCAGCGCGGCGCCGCTGTCGGTCAGGAAGGTGCGCTCGGCGGTGGGGTCCACCAGCGCGATCACGGTGGCCGTCGCCGTCTCCGCGTCCGTGACCAGCAGGGGGCGCACGCCCGCGCGGCGCAGCGCCCGGTCGTGCCAGACGGCGCTGTCCGTCCCCACCCGGCCGAGGAGCCGCACCTCCTCGCACCCGGAACGCGCGGCCCAGCAGGCCGCGTTGGCTCCGGCGCCGCCCGGGAGGGTCCGGATCTCCGCCGCCGTGTCCGTGGCCGGGGCGAGCGGCGTCCGGTGCCGGGCGACGACGTCCGTGACCACGTCGCCGACGACGAGCAGCGCGCCCGCCGCCCGGCTCACCGACCGCTCACGCCGGGCACCGGGCCCGAGCCCGGGTCCGACTCCGAACCCGTGTTGCGGTGCGCGCCCACGCCCGAGTCGTACGCGCCCGCGATGCGCGCCGCGAGCCGCACGTTGCCCCGTACCGCCGCCAGGTTGGCCTCCAGGGACGCGCCCTCCGTGTGGACCGTCAGGTGTTCGAGCAGGAAGGGTGTCACCGCCTGTCCCGTGATCCCCTTCTCCTTCGCCGCCGTGAGGCCCGCCGCGAGCACCCGGTCGTGCAGCGCGGGATCCAACTGCTCCGCCACCGGAACCGGGTTGGCCACGACGAGCGCCGCACGGGGTCCGCCGAGCCGGTCCTGCGCCCGTATCACCCCGGCCACCTCCTCCGGGGTCCGCAGGGTCCAGTCGACGGGCTCGCCCGAGGAGGAGAGGTAGAAGCCGGGGAAGTGCTCCGAGCCGTACCCCACGACCGTCACCCCCAGCGTCTCCAGGCGCTGGAGCGTCGCCGGCACGTCGAGGATCGACTTGACCCCGGCACAGACCACGGTGATCCCGACCCGGGCGAGCAGCCGCAGGTCGGCGGACTCGTCCTGGGTCTCGGTCCACTCGCGGTGCACGCCGCCGAGGCCGCCGGTCGCGAACACCCGGATGCCGGCCGCGTCGGCGAGCCAGGCCGTCGCCGAGACCGTCGTCGCTCCGGTCGCACCGGTCGCCAGGGCCGGGGCCAGGTCGCGGTGGCCCAGCTTCCGTACCGCCGGGTCCTCGGCGATCCGGGTCAGGGACGCCAGGTCCAGACCGACCCTGGCCGTGCCGTCGACCACGGCGACGGTGGCGGGGACCGCGCCCCCGGCCCGCACCAGTCCCTCCAGCTCCAGGGCCACGGCCAGGTTGCGCGGGCGCGGCAGGCCGTGGGCGATGATCGTCGATTCGAGCGCGACGACGGGACGCCCCTCGTGGAGCGCCTCCCGTACCTCTTCGGACACCTGTGTGGACATGTCCCATTCCTGGCGCGACCACGCGCCCCGCAAACCTCGTCGGCGAGCTCCCGCCACACGGCGGGCGGCGGCTGCGGAATCCGTCACGCGGTGCCCGGCCCACGTGTCCGGGCCGGGCGCGGCACCCGCCGGGCGCTGCGCCGAAGGGGTCGTGCGGATTTCGTCGTCGTCGCGGGATCCGGGCATCGCGCCTGGTGGGAGGCGAAGCGGAGGGGTTCGGTCCAGACCCTCCCGGCCTCGGAGCGGCCCCGGACCCCCGCTACAGTCACCGCCCATGACGACACATGACCAGCCCTCCTTCGCCGTGCACATCCCCGACGCGGAGCTCGAACCGGAGCCGCTCGACCCCGCCCAGATCGTCTCCGGCACGCCCGAGGTGACCGGCAAGGTGCTGTGGGAGTCGGCCGACGGCAAGCAGCTGCGCGGCATCTGGCAGATCACTCCCGGCGTCGTGACCGACACCGAGGCCAACGAGCTCTTCGTGGTGGTCTCCGGCCGGGCGACCGTCGCCGTCGAGGGCGGGGACACCCTGGAGATCGGCCCCGGGGACGCCTGTGTGCTGCGCGAGGGCGACAGGACCACCTGGACCGTGCACGAGACCCTGCGCAAGGCGTACCACATCAGCCTCTGAGGCCGGACGGGGCCCGGACGCCGTGGGCGGAGACGTCGGACAGGCCCGAAATCGCCCGTGTCCATGGGCGGTTGAGAGTCTGGTAGGAAACCTTACTATCGGCTAGCATCCCCGGCAGCGGCTCGGCGCGGCGCCCCACCCCAAGGGCGTGACGCGCTCAGCGAGAGCTCTGACCCGGCCGCCGAGCACCACCCCGCCGCGTGGCGCCCCGAACGCCACCCGGCCGGTCGTCCGTGTCCGCACCGCGCGGCACGGGCGTCCCGGCCCGCCGTGCGGCCGGTCCGTGGTGCACCGCACCGGTGTCCAGCTCTCGCCGACCCCACAGGCCAGGGAGCCCAGGTATGCGCCTGAACGCCTCCGCCCCACCCCGCTCCGCGACCCGCCGTCTGCCCCTCGTCCTCACCGCCGTCCTGCTGCTCGTCGGCGGGCTCCTGCTCGCCCTCCCGGAACGCGCCGGGGCCGCCGCCGACGTCCTGATCTCCCAGGGCCGACCGGCCACGTCGTCCTCCGTCGAGGACAGCACGTTCGGCCCGGAGAAGGCCTTCGACGGCGTCTCCACCACCCGCTGGGCCAGCGCCGAGGGCTCCGACCCCCAGTGGATCCGGGTCGACCTCGGCCCCTCGGCCACCGTCTCCCGCGTCAAGCTCGTCTGGGAGGCCGCGTACGCCAAGGCCTACCGCGTCGAGATCTCCGCCGACGGCACCACCTGGACCCGCCTCGCCAACGAGACCGCGGGCAACGGCGGCACCGACGACTGGACCGGACTCACCGGCCAGGGTCGCCATCTGCGCGTCCACGGAACCGCGCGCGGCACCTCGTACGGCTACTCGCTCTTCTCGGTGGAGGTCTACGGCACCGCCGGCACCACCACCCCGCCGACCGGCTCCTTCACCGTCGTCGCGGCCGGCGACATCGCCGCCCAGTGCACGGCCTCCAGCAGTTCCTGCGCCCACCCCAAGACGGCGGCCCTGGCCCAGCGGATCGCGCCCTCCTTCTACCTGACGATGGGCGACAACCAGTACGACGACGCCCTGCTCTCCGACTTCCGCGCCTACTACGACAAGAGCTGGGGCGCCTTCAAGGCGAAGACCCGGCCGGTCCCCGGCAACCACGAGACCTACGACCCGGCCGGCCCGCTGGCCGGCTACAAGTCGTACTTCGGCTCGATCGCCTACCCGCAGGGCAAGTCGTACTACAGCTACGACCAGGGCAACTGGCACTTCGTCGCCCTCGACTCCAACTCCTTCGACGACGCCGCGCAGATCCAGTGGCTCAAGGACGACCTCGCGAGGAACACCAAGGGCTGCGTCGCCGCCTACTTCCACCACCCGCTGTACTCCTCCGGCGGCCACGGCAACGACCCTGTCTCCAAGCCCGTCTGGCAGATCCTCTACGGCGCCAGGGCCGACCTCGTCCTCAACGGACACGACCACCACTACGAGCGCTTCGCCCCGCAGGACCCCAACGGGCGGGCCACCGCCGACGGCATCGTCGAGATCGTCGGCGGCATGGGCGGCGCCGAGCCCTACGACATCGAGACGGTCCAGCCCAACAGCCAGAAGCGGATCAGCGGTCCGTACGGCGTCCTGAAGCTGGACCTCACCGACACCACCTACACCTGGCAGTACGTCGGCACCGACAACCAGGTGAAGGACTCCGGCCCGACCTACACCTGCCACTGATGTACCTCGCGACCACCGGTCGCCGCGACGCGCCGCCCGCCCCCTCTGGGGTCCGGCGGCGCGTCCCGGGCACCGTCCTCGCCCTCGGCGCGGTCAGCCTCGTCACCGACGTCTCCTCGGAGATGGTGACCGCCGTCCTGCCGCTCTACCTGGTCCTCGGACTCGGTCTCTCCCCGCTCCAGTTCGGGCTGCTCGACGGTCTGTCGACCGGCGCCACCGCGCTCGTACGGCTCCTCGGCGGCGCCACCGCCGACCGCGGCGGCCGCCACAAACAGGTCGGCGGGCTCGGTTACGCCCTCTCCGCCTGCTCCCGCCTCGGCCTCCTCCTCGCCGGCGGCGCGACCGGCTGGATCGCCGGGGCGCTCGCCGCCGACAAGCTGGGCAAGGGCGTGCGCACCGCCCCGCGCGACGCCCTCATCACCCTGCACACCCCGCCCGAGGACCTCGGCCGTGCCTTCGGAACCCACCGCGCCATGGACACCACCGGAGCGCTCCTCGGCCCCCTGGCCGCCTTCGCGCTGCTGTGGGCGACGGCCGACGCGTACGACGCCGTCTTCGCCGTCAGCTTCTGCGTCGGCGCGTTCGGCGTCCTGCTCTGGCTGCTCCTCGTCCCCGGCCGAACCCCGGGCGCCGGAAAGCGGACCCCCGGTGCCGAGAAGCGCACCCCCGGCGAGGGGAGCCGCACCCCCGGCGACCGGCGGACCCCCGGCCACGAGACGAGGTCGAACGCTCCGCCGCGGCCACGCGCGCGTGGCGGGCTCCCCGCCGGGCCGCGCTCGCCCGCGTACCGACGGATCGTGCTCTGCGCCGGACTCCTCGGAGCCGCCACCATCGGCGACTCCTTCCTCTACCTGCTGCTCCAGCGACGGCTCGCGTTCGACGCCACCTGGTTCCCCTTCCTGCCGCTCGGCGCGGCCGCCGTCTATCTGCTGCTCGCGCTCCCCGCCGGGCGACTCGCCGACCGCGTCGGGCGGCGAGGCCCCCTCCTGTACGGGCACGGGGCCCTGCTCCTCGCCTACGGACTGCTCCTGACCCCTCTGCCCGACCCGGCGGTCCTCCTCGGCGTCCTGCTGCTGCTCGGGGTCTTCTACGCCACCACGGACGGCGTCCTGATGGCCCTGACCGGCCCCTTCCTGACCGAGGGACGGCAGGCGGGCGGTCTCGCGGTCGTCCAGACCGCGCAGGCCCTCGCCCGGGTCGGAGCCGCCGTCGCGTTCGGCGCCGTCTGGACCGCCGGCGGGCCCGAGGCCGCGCTCGTCGCGGCGATGCTCGCCCTCACGGCCGCCCTCTGCTGCGCCGCGCGCCTGCTGCCCGCCACCCCCGCGAAGAGGCCCACCGGCCCCTCGGGGACGGGCGCCCCGACTCCCGCCGGGAGCGTCGTCCCCGAACACCCCGAGAGGACCGACTGACCCATGTCCGACCCGACCGGTGCCCACCCGTCCACCCGCACCCGCGTGTGGATCCTCGTCCTCGCCCTCCTGCTGCTCGGCGGAGGGGCCACCGCCTACACCCTGCGGGCGGCCTCGGGTCGCGAGGCCGCGGCCACCGGGACCGCTGCCCCCGGCTTCACCCTCGACGGCGGTGCCTCCGCGCTCTACGCCCGGGACACCGCCAGCGGCCGCGTCGCGCGCGTGGACCCGTCCGCACCCGGCGGCCGGGTGGCGGGAGGCCCCTCCTGCGACCGTTTCCACGCGGCCGGATCAACGGCCCTCTGCCTCCAGCGCCGACCGGGCGTCCCGGCCCGTTCGTACGTCCTGGTGCTCGACCGGGAGCTGCGCGAGGTGCGCCGCATCGGCCTGCCGGGGATTCCCAGCCGGGCCCGGGTCTCTGCCTCGGGACACATGCTCTCCTGGACGATGTTCGCGACCGGCGACTCCTACGCGCGCTCGTCCTTCTCCACCCGCACCTCGATCCTCGACCTGCGTACCGGCTACCTGGTGAAGAACATCGAGCAGATCCCCCTCACCCTCGGCGGCCGCCGTCACCACGCCCCCGACGTCAACTACTGGGGCGTCAGCTTCGCCGCCGACGACAACCGTTTCTACGCCACCGTGTCGACCGGCGGCCGTACCCATCTCGTCGAGGGGGACATGAGGAGCTGGTCGGCCCGGGCCCTGCGGGAGAACGTCGAGTGCCCGTCGCTCTCCCCGGACGGCACACGGATCGCCTTCAAGAAGCGGGTCTCCGACGGCCCGCGCGAGCCGTGGCGGCTGTACGTGTACGAGCTGGGCACCGGGCGCGAACACGCGGTCGCCGAGCGGCGCGGCATCGACGACCAGGCGCTCTGGACGGACCGGGAGACCCTGGCGTACGGCTTCGGGGGAGCGGTCTGGGCCGTACCGGCCGACGGCACGGGCGCGCCGCGCCGACTGGCGGCCGGGGCGTCCTCTCCGGCGGTGCCGCGCTGACTCCGTCCGGACGCTCCGCGCTTCAGGCGCGGCGGCGCGGCCCGGCCGCTCCGGAGCGGTGGGCCTTCGAGCCTCAGGCCTTCCGGAGCCTCAGGCCTTCCGGAGCGAGCCGCGCAGCGCGAGCGCCGCCATCGGCAGCAGCAGGCAGGCGGCGATCGCGTTCAGCGGTCCGTAACCCGCCTGCGCGACGATCAGGCCCGCCAGGAGGGCGGCGAGTCCGGCGGAGGTGTTCATGATGAAGTCGGAGAGCCCCTGGGCCGCCGCCCGCGCGGCCTGCGGCACCGAGTCGGTGAGCAGCGCCGAGCCGGAGACCAGGCCCGCCGACCATCCCAGGCCGAGGACGAAGAGCCCCAGGGCGGTCCGGCCGTGGCTGGGCCCTGCCGTGCCCGCGATGAGGGCCGCCAGGCCGATGAGCCCGACCGCGAGCCCGATCACCGACAGCCGCCCCAGGCGGTCGGACAGCCAGCCCATCAGGGGCGAGAAGGCGTACATGCCCGCGATGTGGCCGCTGATGACGAGCCCGATGAGCTGGATGTCCGCGCCGTGGTGGGTGAGCGCCACCGGGGTCATCGACATGATCGACACCATCGCGGTGTGCGAGACGGCGACGGTGACCAGGGCGAGGCGGGCCCGCGGGGACTCCCGCACCGCCCGCATCCCCGCCCGCAGCGAGCGGCTCTCCGCTGCCTCGCCGCCCGCCTCGGCGTCGGTCAGCGCGCGGGCGGTGAGCAGCGGGTCCGGACGCAGCAGCAGGGCCACCACGGCCGCCGCGACCACGAAGACGCCGGCGGCCCAGACGAAGGGCCCCGCGGTGGCGGGGATTCCCCAGCCCGAGACGCTCTTCCCGGCCGGCGCGGCGATGTTCGGGCCGAGCACCGCTCCGATCGTGGTCGCCCACACCACCGTGGAGATGGCCCGAGCCCTGCGGTCCGGCTCGGCCAGGTCGGCGGCGGCGAAGCGGGCCGCCAGGTTCGCCGAGGACCCGGCGCCGAAGCCGACGAGCCCGGCGAGCAGCAGGACGAAGCTGCCGACGACCGCCCCGAGCACCGCGACCCCGGCACCGACCGCTCCGATCAGGTACGCGAGGACGAGGCCGGCCCGTCGCCCCCGGGAGGCCATGAGCGCGGCCAGCGGCATGGCGAGCAGTGCGGGACCGGCCACCGTCGCCGTCGACGCCAGACCGGAGAGGGCCTCGGAGCCGCTGACGTCCTTGGCGAGGACGGCGGAGAGCGCGACCCCGGTGGCGATGCCGAGGCCCCCGAGGATCTGGGTGGCGATCAGCACGCCCTGGACGCGCCGACGCAGGGCCGGCAGCTCGGCGTCGGTGACGGGTATCCGCTCGGTGAGGGTGGCGTCACGGGCGCCGGGGGTCTGGGTCACTTACGTGAGTGTGCCAGCCGTCCCATCTGATGGGAACGGTCCCCTTCGGGGGCCCTCGGAGCAGCGCTCTCCGCCCTTCGGCGCGGTGCTCTCCGCTCCCTCGGCACAGTGATCCCCGAGGCCCCGGAACAGTGCTGCCCGAGCCCTCGGAACAGCGATGCCCGCGCCCCCGGAACAGTGCTGCCCGGGCCCTCGGAACAGCGATGCCCGAGCCCTCGGAACAGGTGCCCGAGCCCTCAGAACAGCGGTGCCGGCAGTACGCCTTCGAGTGCCAGCAGCTGTCTCTTGGTCTCCAGGCCGCCCCCGAAGCCGCCGAGCCCGCCGTCGCTCTCCACCACACGGTGGCACGGCACCACCACCGGCAGCGGGTTGGAGCCCATCGCGGCCCCGACCGCCTGGGCCGCCCCCGGCTGCCCCACGCGCTTGGCCAGCTCCCCGTACCCGACGACCGTGCCGTACGGGACACCGCTCGCCAGCTCGCGCAGCACCTGCCGGTTGAACCCCGCCGTCAGGCTCCAGTCGAGGGGCAGGTCGACATCGCCGGGCTCGCCCGCGAAGTACCGGTCGAGCCCTCGTATCGCGCCCGCGAGCAGCCCCGAGGCGCGCTCCACCGGCACCGCGCCGAGCTGCCCGGCCAGCCGGTCCAGCATCTGCGCCCGCCGTGCCGCGTCGGCGTGGAACTCGACGCGCACGAGCCCGCGCTCGGTCGCGGCGAGGAAGAGCGGTCCGATGGAGCTCTCCATGACCGTCCACTCGACCGGGACGGGCCGCTCGCCGCCCGCCGGTCCCGCTTCGATGTCCATGGCGCCCACCGTACGACCCGCCACTGACAGCCGAGGTCGGAATCGGCGGCCCGGGGGGCTCCGGCGGCCCCGGGAATCGTTGTCGAGATCACGGAGCGGTCTCGCTCAGGTCTCACGAGCAGTAATTCCCCGGTCACGTGGTCGCCGGGCCCCCGGCGCGCCATAATCTCGCCCCGGTAGTACTACCCAGCGGTACCGACTGTTTTCGGACGACGTGGCACCAGGGGTGGAGGACACACGCTCATGCAGGGCACGGTCGACGGATTCAGCTACGGGCTCGTCACTCCGGTGGCGGCCTTTCTCATGGCGTGCCTGGGTGGCGCCCTCGGCCTCCGCTGCACCACGAGATCGCTCCGCCACCGCGACAGCTTCAAGGCGGGCTGGCTCGTCCTGGGCGCCACCTCCATCGGCAGCGGCATCTGGACCATGCACTTCATCGCGATGATGGGCTTCTCCGTCCGGCAGGCGCCCATCCACTACGACCTGCCCATCACCTTCGCCAGCCTGGGCGTCGCGGTGGTCATGGTCGGCATCGGCATCTTCATCGTCGGATACCGCGGGGCGACCGCCCTCACCCTGGTCACCGGCGGCACCATCACCGGCCTCGGCGTCGCCACCATGCACTACCTGGGCATGGCCGGCATGCGTCTCCAGGGGCGCATCGAGTACGACACGCTCACCGTGGCGTTCTCCGTGGTCATCGCCGTCGTGGCCGCCACCACGGCCCTCTGGGCGGCCGTTTCCGTCCATGGATTTCTGGCCAGCCTCGGCGCGAGCCTCGTGATGGGCGTCGCCGTCAGTGGTATGCACTACACCGCCATGGCGGCCGTCAGCGTGCACCTGCACGGAACCGAGCGTTCCACCGGCACCGGCGACGCCGCCACCTCGCTCCTCCTGCCGATGCTGATCGGCCCGGCGGTCTTCCTCATCCTCGCCGCCGTCGTCGTCATGTTCGACCCGCTGCTCGTGATGGGCGACCCCGACTGGAAGGCGACCGCCGCCCGGGGCCCGCACCGCCCCGGCGTGCCCGCCCCGCGTCACGTGCCGTCCTACGGCGAGCCCGCCAACTGGTCGGCCCGGACCGCCGGACGCGGCGCCCGCAGGAGCGTGGCCCGGGGCGGCCACCGCTCCCAGGACTGGTGAGCGGAGCCGCAGGGACCACGATCGGGGCGCTCCGGCGAACGACGACGGGGCGCTCCGGCGAACGACGACGGGGCGCTCCCGGCCGCGGTGACCGGGCCGGTGACGAGGCCGGTGGAGGGGCCGGTGGCGGGGCCGGTGGAGGGGCCGGTGGAGGGGCCCGGCGGGCGGGCGGTCCGCCGATCACCACCCGACTGTCGGTGCCGGGTCGTACGGTGGTTGCATGCGGCCCGTTTCCAAGATCGAACGTTCGGTGGCGCCCTTCGAGGTCGTCAGCTCCTACCAGCCCAGCGGCGACCAGCCGACGGCCATCGCCGACCTGGAGCGGCGTATCCGCGCGGGCGAGAAGGACGTCGTGCTCCTCGGTGCCACCGGCACCGGAAAGTCGGCCACCACCGCGTGGATGATCGAGAAGCTCCAGCGCCCCACCCTGGTGATGGCGCCGAACAAGACGCTGGCGGCCCAGCTGGCGAACGAGTTCCGCGAACTCCTGCCGAACAACGCGGTCGAGTACTTCGTCTCGTACTACGACTACTACCAGCCCGAGGCGTACGTGCCGCAGTCGGACACGTACATCGAGAAGGACTCCTCCATCAACGAGGAGGTGGAGCGGCTCCGCCACTCCGCGACGAACTCCCTGCTCACCCGCAGGGACGTCATCGTCGTCGCCTCCGTCTCCTGCATCTACGGCCTCGGCACGCCCCAGGAGTACGTGGACCGGATGGTCCAGCTCAAGGTCGGCGAGGAGGTCGACCGCGACCAGCTGCTGCGCCGCTTCGTCGACATCCAGTACACGCGCAACGACCTGGCGTTCACCCGCGGCACCTTCCGCGTCCGCGGCGACACCATCGAGATCTTCCCGGTCTACGAGGAGCTCGCCGTCCGCATCGAGATGTTCGGCGACGAGATCGAGGCCCTCTCCACCCTCCACCCGCTCACCGGCGAGGTCATCAGCGAGGACCGCGACCTGTACGTGTTCCCCGCCAGCCACTACGTCGCCGGCCCCGAGCGCATGGAGCGCGCGGTCAACGACATCGAGCGCGAGCTGGAGGTCCGTCTCGCCGAGCTCGACAAGCAGGGCAAGCACCTGGAGTCCCAGCGCCTGCGCATGCGGACCACGTACGACATCGAGATGATGCGCCAGATCGGCTCCTGCTCCGGCATCGAGAACTACTCGATGCACTTCGACGGACGCGAGCCCGGCTCCGCGCCCAACACGCTCATCGACTACTTCCCCGAGGACTTCCTCCTCGTCATCGACGAGTCGCACGTCACCGTGCCCCAGATCGGCGCGATGTACGAGGGCGACGCCTCCCGCAAGCGGACCCTGGTCGACCACGGCTTCCGGCTGCCGTCCGCCCTCGACAACCGCCCGCTCAAGTGGGAGGAGTTCCAGGAGCGGATCGGCCAGACCGTCTACCTCTCCGCGACCCCCGGGACGTACGAACTCTCGCGCGGCGACGGCTTCGTCGAGCAGATCATCCGCCCCACCGGCCTCATCGACCCCGAGGTCGTCGTCAAGCCCACCGAGGGCCAGATCGACGACCTCGTCCACGAGATCCGGCTGCGCACCGAGAAGGACGAGCGGGTCCTCGTCACCACCCTCACCAAGAAGATGGCCGAGGACCTCACCGACTACTTCCTGGAGCTCGGCATCCAGGTGCGCTACCTGCACAGCGACGTCGACACCCTGCGCCGCATCGAGCTCCTGCGCGAGCTGCGCGCCGGCGAGTACGACGTCCTCGTCGGCATCAACCTGCTGCGCGAGGGCCTCGACCTCCCCGAGGTGTCCCTCGTCGCCATCCTCGACGCCGACAAGCAGGGCTTCCTGCGCTCCGGGACCTCCCTGATCCAGACGATCGGCCGCGCCGCCCGAAACGTCTCGGGCCAGGTCCACATGTACGCGGACCGGATCACCCCGGCGATGGAGCAGGCCATCGACGAGACCAACCGGCGCCGCGAGAAGCAGATCGCGTACAACACGGAGCACGGCATCGACCCGCAGCCGCTCCGCAAGAAGATCAACGACATCGTCGCGACCATCGCGCGCGAGGAGATCGACACCGAGGAACTGCTCGGCACCGGCTACCGCCAGGGCAAGGAGGGCAAGGGCGCCAAGGCCCCCGTTCCCTCGCTCGCCGCGCACGGCGTCAAGGGCAAGGGCAAGGGCAGGGCCGGCTCCACCGTGGAACTCGGCGACCGGCCCGCCACGGAACTGGCCGCGATCATCGAGGAGATGACCGACCGGATGCGCGCCGCCGCCGCCGAGCTGCAGTTCGAGGTGGCCGCCCGGCTCCGTGACGAAGTGGGAGAGCTGAAGAAGGAGTTGCGCCAGATGAAGGAGGCGGGACTCGCCTGACCGGTCGTGGTCCGGTGTGTTGCAAGACCGACACAAAACCGGACCACACCTCCTCGGTGTCCGTGGCGCTGCGTAGGGTGCTCGACAACCGCACGCACCGGAACAGCGGTCGCGGGGAACGCCAACGAGAGGGGCAAACGCGTGTCGGTCAACATGACCAAGGGTCAGGCCATCAGCCTGGAGAAGAAGGGCGGGGGCAACCTCAGCCAGGTGCGGATGGGCCTCGGCTGGCAGGCCGCGCCCCGCCGCGGTCTCTTCGGCTCGCGCACCCGTGAGATCGACCTGGACGCCTCGGCCGTGCTCTTCGCCGACAAGCAGCCGGTCGACGTGGTCTTCTTCCGTCACCTGGTCAGCGACGACGGCTCGGTCAAGCACACCGGCGACAACCTCGTCGGCGGTGCGGGCCAGGGCGGCGACGACGAGGCGATCCTCGTCGACCTGGAGCGCGTCCCGGTCCACATCGACCAGATCGTCTTCACGGTGAACTCCTTCACCGGCCAGACGTTCCAGGAGGTGCAGAACGCGTTCTGCCGGATCGTCGACGAGACGAACGGGCAGGAACTCGCGCGCTACACCCTCGACGGCGGCGGCCGCTACACCGCCCAGATCATGGCGAAGGTGCACCGGGCCGGCTCCGGCTGGCAGATGACGGCCCTGGGCAACCCGGCCAACGGACGCACCTTCCAGGACTTGATGCCCGCGATCCTGCCGCACCTGTAGGCGGTCCGCGCAGCACCCATCCGCAGCTCCCGGAGGCAGCAGGCCACCGGGAGCTGTCCCGCATGAACGCTTCCACCGCAATGAACGCTTCCACGTACAACGCCTGATCCGCGCCGGGCAACGCTGAGGGGACAGAGTCGATGACGGCCGAGCTGGTCCGGGGGCAGAACCACCCCCTGCCCGACACCCGACTGGAGATCCGGGTGTCCGCCGGCCATCCCGTCCTCGCCGGTGCCACCCTCTGCGACGAGCGGGGCAGGGTCCCGGGCGCGGAGTGGATCGCCCACCCCGGCGCGCCCTCCCTGCCCGGCGTCGACGTCCCCGGGCAGGCCGCCGCCGACCACCGTCTCACCGTCGACCTGGCGGCCGTCCCCGGCGCCGTCCACCGGGTCTCGGTCCTCCTGGCGCTGCCCGGCGCGCGCACCGGGGGAGCCGCCCGCTTCGGGAGCGTCGCCGCCCCGTTCGTCGCCGTCGCGGGCCCCGACGGGGACGAGATCGTGAGCTACACGATCACCGGCCTCGACAGCGAGTCCGCCGTCGTCGCCCTGGAGCTGTACCGCAGACAGGACACCTGGAAGGTCCGCGCCATGGGCCAGGGGTACGAGGGCGGGCTCGCCGACCTCCTCGGCGACCAGGGCCTGGAGCGTTCGGCCGACCTGGCCGCGTCGATCCTGGAGACGCTCGCGCCCGGGCCCGCCCCGGTCGCCGCCCCGACGCTCCAGGTGCCCGAGGAGGGGCGGGTGCGGCATGCGGCCGCCCTGACCACGCCGGACCCGAACCCGGCGACCCCGGTGACGCCGCCGACCCCGGTGACGAGCCCGCCTCCCCTCCCCGCAGCGGGCACGAACACGCCGGTCCCGGGCGCGAACACGCCGGTCCCGGGCGCGAACACGCCGGTCCCGGGCACGAACACGCCGGTCCCGGGCACGAACACGCCGACCCCGCTCGCGGGCGCGCCGACTCCCGTCACGGGTACGTCGGCCCCCGTGACGGGCGCGCCGACCCCCGTCGCGGGAACCTCCGTTCCCGGTGGCGGCGGGCCGATCGACTACGCCCACCCCCGGCGCCGGAAGGCCGCCCCCGAGTCCGAGCCCCGGCAGGCTCCGCCCACCCCGGTCGCCGGGGACGCCTCGGGCTGGTCCATGGACGAGCGCCTGTACAACCAGGTGTGGGGGATGTTCGAGGACCTGGCGCGGACCGCCGCCGCGTACCGCAGCGCCTGCGACTTCGCGGAGTCCCGGCTCGACCGGGAGCTCGACGAGACGCTCTCCGACTACCGCGCCCGTGGCGGGGGCGCCAACGACGCCGCGCGGGCGGCCGCCCGCGCCCGGCACGACGAGCTGGTGGAGCGGGCCCGGGCGGTCCTGGACCGGGACCTCGCCCAGCTCGCGGCCGAGTCGGAGGTCGTCGAACCGGCCCTGCCCGCCGCGTACGCCCGCTGGGACCACCCCGTCTGGCAGGCCTACCGCGTCCCCGCCGAGGAGCCGATGGCCGTCCGCCTCGGCGATCTGCACCTCCCCGAGCGGACCGAGCTGCGGATCCCGATGCTCGTCCGGCTGCCCCTGGAGCGCGGGCTCTGGGTGGACAGCGGCCGCGGCCGCTCCGAGGCGGCCGGTCTCCTCGACGAGGTCGAACTGCGCAGGCTCGCCCTGGACAGCGCGGTCGCGCACGCGGCCCGGCTGCTCGCGGCGCACCCGGCGGGCGCGTTCACCGTCCACGTCGTCGACCCGGCCGGTGCGGGCGCCGCCGCGCTCGCCCCGCTCGTGGAGACGGGCGTCCTCGCGGCCCCGCCGGCCCGGGGCGCGGCCGGGGTCTCGGCGGTCCTGGAGCAGCTCACCGAGCGGGTGGACCTGTTGCAGATGGCGGCGCGGGCCGGGGCCGCCGACGCCCTGCCGCCCGGTCTGGACACCGCCCGGCAGCTGCTGCTCGTGCACGACTTCCCGCACGGCTTCGACGACCGGGCGGTCACCCGGCTCCGGTACCTCGCGGACGAGGGGCCCTCGGTCGGCGTCCATCTGCTGATGGTGGCGGACCGGGAGGACGCGTCCGCGTACGGGCCGCTGCTCGATCCGCTGTGGCGCTCGCTGCTGCGGCTCACGCCCGTCCCCGACGACCACCTCGCCGATCCGTGGGTCGGCCACGCCTGGTCGTACGAGCCTCCGATGCTTCCGCCGGGCAGCGGTGTCCTCCGTTCGGTCCTCTCGGAGGTGGCCGCCGCCCGCCGGGGACAGCGGTTCTGACCTGGCCTCTTGGTAGCTCTTTACCCTGCGCTTTACCTTCTCTTGGTCTTTCGGGTAGGCTTTCCGGTGCGGAGGGGAGTACTCCCCATGCGCGGCGTACCCGTCAATACGGACGGATCCTCATCGATCCGATCCCGGGGCGTCGGCCCGGCGGCGAGGATTCGCCCCGGGTGGAAGAGACCTCCGGCAGCGACGACGCTGATCAGTAGCCGTACGACGCCGGAGGCGCAGTGGACGTTTCAATGACCATGTGGGTGCTGACCATTCTTGGTCTGGTCGCCCTGATCGGAGCCGACTTCTTCATCGGGCGCAAGCCCCATGACGTCTCGGTCAAGGAAGCCGGAATCTGGACGATCGTCTGGATCGTCCTGGCCGCCCTCTTCGGAATCGGCCTGCTGTTCTGGGGCAACAGCCAGGCGTCCGGCGAGTTCTTCGCGGGCTACATCACCGAGAAGTCGCTCAGTGTCGACAACCTCTTCGTCTTCGTCCTGATCATGGCGAAGTTCTCGGTGCCCTCCCACCTCCAGCAGCGGGTGCTGCTGGTCGGTGTGCTCATCGCCCTGGTGCTCCGCGCGATCTTCATCGCCGCGGGCGCGGCGGTCATCGCGAACTTCTCCTGGATCTTCTACATCTTCGGCGCGTTCCTGATCTACACCGCCTGGAAGCTCATCCAGGAGGCGCGTGCCGACGAGGACGAGGACGACTGGGAGGAGAACCGTCTCCTCAAGAGTGTCGAGAAGCGGTTCGGCGTCGCCGACCGGTACCACGGCACCAAGCTGTTCATCCAGAACAACGGCAAGCGGATCATGACCCCGCTGATGGTCGTCATGCTCGCCATCGGCACCACCGACATCCTCTTCGCCCTCGACTCCATCCCGGCGATCTTCGGCCTGACCCAGGACCCGTACATCGTCTTCACGGCCAACGCGTTCGCCCTGATGGGTCTGCGCCAGCTGTACTTCCTGATCGGCGGTCTGCTCAAGAAGCTGGTCCACCTCAGCTACGGCCTGTCGGTGATCCTCGGCTTCATCGGCGTCAAGCTCGTGCTGCACGCCCTGCACGAGTCCGGGGTGCACGTCCCGGAGATCTCCATCCCGTTCTCCCTCACGGTCATCGGCGGTGTCCTGGTCATCACCACGATCACCAGCCTGATCGCCTCGAAGCGGCAGGCGGAGCGCGAGGCCGCCGAGAGCGTGGCCGACGCCGACGGTGCCGAGAAGGACAGCATCGGCGCCTGACGCGGCACACACGGCGACGGCCGGCCGGGGTCTCTCCCCGGCCGGCCGTCGCCGTGTCCCCGCACATCCGGAGCGGCTCCCCGGGCCGCCGCCGGCTTCTCCGGGTCAGGCGGAGGCCGGGGCGGGTTCGGGGACGGTCTCCCGCTCGCGCCGCGGCAACGTCTCCGGGAGGAGCGCGAAGCAGGCCAGACTGACGAGGGCGACCACGGTCAGATGGGCCGCGACACCCCAGGGGGGACCGGAGCCGCCGTCGGAGAGGGCCGTGGCGACCAGGGGTGTGAGGGCGCCGCCCAGGACGCCCGCGAGGTTGTAGCCGACGGCGGCGCCGGTACAGCGGACACGGGGCTCGTACAGCTCCGGGAGGTACGCGGCGACCACCGCGAACATGGTGATGAAGGCGAGCAGCGCGCCCAGGAACCCGAGGAACATCAGCAGCGGCCGCGCCGTGTGCAGCAGCGCCACCATCGGGAACATCCAGAGCGCGGAGGCCGCGCACCCCGCGAGACACAGCGGCCTGCGGCCCCAGCGGTCGGCGAGGAGCGCCACGAACGGGGTGGTCGCGCCCTTGATCGCGACCGCCGCCATGACGCAGGTCAGCATCACGGTGCTGCTCACCCCGAGCTGCTCGGTGCCGTAGGACAGGGCCCAGGTGGAGACCGCGTAGAAGGTGGCGTAGCCGACCGCGAGGGCTCCGGCCGTCAGCAGGACGAGCCGCCAGTGGTCACGGACGACCTCGGCCAGCGGGGCGCCCGCGCGCTTCCCGGACGCGGACAGCTCCTCGAACTGCGGGGTCTCCGCCAGCGAGGAGCGCAGCAGCAGCCCGACCGCGGCGAGCAGGCCCGCCGCCCAGAACGGCACCCGCCAGCCCCAGGAGCGGAACTCGGCGTCGCTGAGGCCCGCCGAGAGCGCCAGCATCACCCCGTTGGCCAGGAGGAACCCGATCGACGGGCCGATCTGCGGAAAGCTCGACCAGAGCGCACGCCGGTGCGCGGGGGCGTGCTCGGCGGTGAGGAGCACGGCCCCGCCCCACTCGCCGCCGAGGCCGAGGCCCTGGAGGAAGCGCAGGACGAGCAGCAGCACGGGGGCGGCGATGCCGAGCGTCGCGTACGTCGGGACGCAGCCGACCGCGACCGTGGCGCAGC
This sequence comes from Streptomyces sp. NPDC002057, assembly GCF_040296665.1. Lineage (NCBI taxonomy): Bacteria > Bacillati > Actinomycetota > Actinomycetes > Kitasatosporales > Streptomycetaceae > Streptomyces > Streptomyces sp. NPDC002057. Next base: position 138,642 of record NZ_JBEOXR010000004.1, on the reverse strand, counting down.
CGGTCAGGAGCAGCGAGGCGAAGAGCACCGGGCGCCGTCCGTACCGGTCGCCGACGTGTCCGAAGAGGATCGAGCCGAGCGGGCGGGACAGGAAGCCGACGGCGAAGGTGCCGAAGGCTGCCAGGGTCCCGGCGAGCGGGGAGAAGGTCGGGAAGAAGAGCGGCCCCAGGACGAGGGCGGCGGCGGTCCCGTAGACGAAGAAGTCGAAGAACTCGATGGCGGTGCCGACGAGCGAGGCGGCGGCGAGCCGGGGCATGGAGGGCGGAGGAGGTGGCGACGGAGAGTGACTGGTGCGCATGTCGCGCCAACTACCCCTCCGCCGTCCGGGTTACGGGGGCGTGCGGAAGCGCGCGGCTGATCAGCCGCGCGCTGGTCGGCCTTCGGTCAGCTCACCAACCGCGCTCGCGCCACTCCGCGAGGGAGGGGCGCTCGTCACCGAGCGTGGTGTCCTTGCCATGGCCCGGGTAGATCCAGGACTCGTCCGGGAGAACCGCGAAGAGCTTGGTCTCCACGTCGTGGATCAGGCTGGCGAAGGCCTCCGGGTCCTTCCAGGTGTTGCCCACCCCGCCCGGGAAGAGGCAGTCGCCGGTGAAGACGTGGGGGTGGCCGTGCGGGTCGTCGTAGACGAGGGCGATCGAGCCCGGGGTGTGTCCGACCAGCCGGCGCGCGGTCAGCTCGACCCGCCCCACCCGGATCGTGTCGCCGTCCTCGACGGCCACGTCGGTCAGGACCGGGATGCCCTCCGCGTCGTACGCGCCGGCGAAGGTCGCGGCGCCGGTCGCGGCGACCACCGCGGCGAGCGCCTGCCAGTGGTCGCCGTGCCGGTGGGTGGTGACGACGGCCTTGATGCCGTCGTCACCGATCAGCGTGAGGAGCGTGTCCGCGTCGTTCGCCGCGTCGATCAGCAGTTGCTCGCCGGTGGCCCGGCAGCGCAGCAGGTACGCGTTGTTGTCCATCGGGCCGACCGCGACCTTCGAGATCATCAGGTCCGTCAGCTCGTGCACGTCCGCCGGTCCGCCGACCTTCACCACTCCGCTGTACGTCATGCGCTCAGCCTAGCTCCGCGCACCGTCAGCGGGTGCTGTCGCGGCTACAGCGCCGGGAGTTCCGGCAGCGGGCCGCCCTCGGCCTTCAGGGCGGAGCCGTCGCGGCGGCCGGCGAGCCAGCCGAGGAGGTCGGGGGCCGGGCCCGTGACGGTGACGCCGCCGGACGCGCCGCCGGTCGTCCACGTCCCGCCGTCGGTCGACCGGACGACCGTCGCCGGCACGTTCTCCAGGCCGCTGAAGCGCTCGGCGAGGAAGGCGATCTCGCGGGTCGTGAACTCCTCGGGCAGGTCCTCCAGCTCGTAGCCGACGCCCAGGTCGACGTGGTGCAGGTCCACCTCCACCCAGCGGCGGAAGGGGATCCGGGAGGCGCTGTCCGTGACGCCGTTGCGGAGCTCGACCGTCCGGCTCCAGTCGGCGGGCTCGGCGCCCACGGCCAGGAAGCGGTCGGCGCTCTCGCGCAGGTCGGCGAGGTGGACGTCGACCGGGCGGCCGGAGTCGCGCTCGATGTCGGCGTCACGGGTCGTGGCGTCGGGATACATGGGAAGACCCCGGAGGACGTTCACCAGGGCGTCGGCGTTGCGGGCGACGTGGGCGAGCACATGGCCCCTGGTCCAGCCGGGCAGCCGTGACGGCTCGGCCGCCGCCGCGTTGTCCAGGGAGGCGGCCGCGGTCAGCAGCTTCTCCGTCGCTTCGCGGACGTGAGCAAGGTCGCGTTCGTGGTCGATCATGGCGCCGACCCTAGTGCCAGCCGGGGTCCCACCACTCGTTCGGGTGAAGAGGTCTCCGGAGGACCGGAAATCGAATGTGCGTGCTATAGGCTCGATGGAAGCATCCGGCATCCTGGAGTTGTTGGGTGTACAGGCACATCAGCAGCTCTCAGGCACATCCGCTCTCTGAAGAAAGGTGCGGACCGGCGTGGCCGACCGTCTCATCGTCCGTGGCGCTCGTGAGCACAACCTCAAGAACGTCTCGCTCGACCTCCCTCGCGACTCCCTGATCGTCTTCACCGGGCTGTCCGGGTCGGGCAAGTCCTCCCTCGCGTTCGACACGATCTTCGCCGAGGGGCAGCGCCGCTACGTCGAGTCGCTCTCCTCCTACGCCCGGCAGTTCCTCGGCCAGATGGACAAGCCGGACGTCGACTTCATCGAAGGTCTGTCGCCCGCCGTCTCCATCGACCAGAAGTCGACCTCGCGCAACCCGCGCTCGACGGTCGGCACCATCACCGAGGTCTACGACTACCTCCGCCTGCTCTTCGCCCGCATCGGCAAGCCGCACTGTCCCGAGTGCCACCGGCCGATCTCCCGCCAGTCGCCGCAGGCCATCGTCGACAGGGTCCTGGAGCTGCCCGAGGGCAGCCGCTTCCAGGTGCTCTCCCCGCTCGTGCGCGAGCGGAAGGGCGAGTTCGTCGACCTCTTCGCCGACCTCCAGACCAAGGGCTACAGCCGGGCGCGGGTCGACGGGCAGACCATCCAGCTCAGCGAGCCGCCGACGCTGAAGAAGCAGGAGAAGCACACGATCGAGGTGGTCGTCGACCGCCTCACCGTGAAGGACGGCGCCAAGCGCCGCCTCACCGACTCGGTCGAGACCGCGCTGGGACTCTCCGGCGGCATGGTCGTGCTCGACTTCGTCGACCTCGCCGAGGACGACCCCGAGCGCGAGCGGATGTACTCGGAGCACCTCTACTGCCCGTACGACGACCTGTCGTTCGAGGAGCTGGAGCCGCGCTCCTTCTCCTTCAACTCGCCCTTCGGCGCCTGCCCCGACTGCACCGGCATCGGCACCCGCATGGAGGTCGACCCCGAGCTGATCGTGCCCGACGAGGACAAGTCCCTCGACGAGGGCGCCATCCACCCCTGGTCGCACGGCCACACCAAGGAGTACTTCGGCCGGCTCATCGGCGGCCTCTCCCAGGCCCTCGGCTTCCGCACGGACATCCCGTACGCGGGACTGCCGCAGCGCGCCAAGAAGGCCCTGATGCACGGCCACAAGACCCAGGTCGAGGTCCGCTACCGCAACCGGTACGGACGGGAGCGGGCGTACACCACCCCGGCCTTCGAGGGCGCCGTCTCCTTCGTCAAGAGGCGCCACACCGAGGCCGAGAGCGACTCCAGCCGCGAGCGCTTCGAGGGCTACATGCGCGAGGTGCCCTGCCCCACCTGTGAGGGCACCCGCCTCAAGCCGATCGTCCTCGCCGTCACGGTCATGGAGAAGTCCATCGCCGAGGTCTCCGCGATGTCGATCAGCGACTGCGCCGAGTTCCTCTCCCGCCTCAGGCTGAACGCCCGGGACAAGCGGATCGCCGAGCGGGTCCTCAAGGAGGTCAACGAGCGGCTGCGCTTCCTCGTCGACGTCGGCCTCGACTACCTCTCGCTCAACCGGGCCGCGGGCACGCTCTCCGGCGGCGAGGCCCAGCGCATCCGGCTCGCCACCCAGATCGGCTCGGGCCTGGTCGGTGTGCTGTACGTGCTCGACGAGCCGTCCATCGGCCTCCACCAGCGCGACAACCACCGGCTCATCGAGACCCTGGTGCGGCTCCGGGACATGGGCAACACGCTCATCGTCGTCGAGCACGACGAGGACACCATCAAGGTCGCCGACTGGGTCGTCGACATCGGCCCCGGCGCCGGCGAGCACGGCGGCAAGGTCGTCCACTCCGGCACCATGAAGGAACTCCTCGCCAACGAGGAGTCGATCACCGGGCAGTACCTGGCCGGCCGCCGGGCGATCCCCACCCCGGAGATCCGCCGCCCGATCGACCCCGGCCGCCGCCTCACCGTGCACGGGGCCCGCGAGAACAACCTGCGGGACATCGACGTCTCCTTCCCGCTGGGCGTCCTCACCGCCGTCACCGGCGTCTCCGGCTCCGGCAAGTCGACCCTGGTCAACGACATCCTCTACACCCACCTGGCGCGCGAGCTGAACGGCGCCAAGTCGGTGCCCGGTCGGCACACGCGGGTGGACGGCGACGACCTCGTCGACAAGGTCGTGCACGTCGACCAGTCCCCGATCGGCCGCACCCCGCGGTCGAACCCGGCGACCTACACCGGCGTCTTCGACCACGTCCGCAAGCTCTTCGCCGAGACGATGGAGGCCAAGGTCCGGGGCTACCTGCCCGGCCGGTTCTCCTTCAACGTCAAGGGCGGCCGCTGCGAGAACTGCTCCGGCGACGGCACGATCAAGATCGAGATGAACTTCCTCCCGGACGTCTACGTCCCGTGCGAGGTCTGCCACGGCGACCGGTACAACCGGGAGACCCTGGAGGTCCACTACAAGGGCAAGTCCATCGCCGAAGTCCTGAACATGCCGATCGAGGAGGCCCTCGACTTCTTCGAGGCCGTCCCGACCATCTCGCGCCACCTGCGCACGCTCAACGAGGTCGGCCTCGGGTACGTCCGGCTCGGGCAGTCCGCGCCGACGCTCTCGGGCGGCGAGGCGCAGCGCGTGAAGCTCGCCTCCGAGCTCCAGAAGCGTTCGACGGGCCGCACGGTCTACGTCCTGGACGAGCCGACCACGGGTCTGCACTTCGAGGACATCTCGAAGCTGATCAAGGTCCTCTCCGGCCTGGTCGACAAGGGCAACTCGGTGATCGTCATCGAGCACAACCTCGATGTCATCAAGACCGCCGACTGGCTCATCGACATGGGCCCCGAGGGCGGAAACGGCGGCGGCCTGGTCGTCGCCGAGGGCACGCCGGAGGAGGTCGCCTCGGTCCCGGCGAGCCACACCGGCAAGTTCCTCCGCGAGGTCCTCGGCGCGGACCGGATCAGCGACGCGGCCGTCGCCGTGCCGGCGGCCCGTGGAGCGAAGAAGGCGGCGGCCAAGAAGGCCCCGGCCAAGACCGCCGCCAAGAAGACCGTGGCGACGAAGGCCGCCGCCACGAAGGCCGCCGCTCCGGCCAGGAAGACGGCCACGAAGGCGACCGCCACCAAGGCGACCGCCACGAAGGCCGCCGCCAAGAAGGCGACGGGCAAGGCCCGCAAGGCCTGACGCCGGAGGCAGGGCCCCACCCCGGGGCCCTGCCTCCCGGCCGCCCGCGCGCGGGGCCGTACCCGGGGTCCACGGGCCGGGCTGCGGCAGGCCCGCCGCGCAGGGTTCACGGACCAGGCCCGGACGTCGGCGCCGCACACCACGCCGGTATCGTCGGTTCGGTCACGCCTTGCCCCGATCCACCGTGGAGCGCCCATGTCCGGCCAGTCCAGCCGCCGCACCGTACTGAAGGGCGCCGCTCTCGCCGGTGCCGCCGGGCTGGGAGTCGCCGCCTGCTCCACCGAGTCCAAGCTCGGCCACGCCGAGGTCCCGACCCCGACCGCCCCGGTCTCCCTCGGCGCCCCGGACGAGATCCCGGTCGGTGGCGCCAAGCTCTACCGCGAGCAGCGGGTCCTGGTGAGCTGCCCGGCCAAGGGCCAGTACAAGGCGTTCAGCGCCCAGTGCACCCACGCCGGCTGCGTCCTCGACAAGATCGAGAACAACGAGGGCAACTGCCCCTGCCACGGCAGCCGCTTCGACGTGACGACCGGCAAGGCGCTCAAGGGCCCGGCCACCGTCCCGCTCCCCGAGGTCCCGGTCCGCGTCGAGAACGGCAGGCTGATCGCCGGCCCCGAGGCCGCCCCGAAGGCCTGAGCCGCCCGGGGAAGAATTCCCGAGCCCGGGAACCGGCCACCCGAGACCGGGGAACCGCCCCCCCTGAGCCCCCGGGAACCGCCACCCGAGCCCCGGAACCGGCCCCCGAGACCCCCGGGAATCAGGTCCAGTCCCAGTCGATCCCCAGGATCCCCGGACGCACCCCCTGCTCCACGACGTGCACCGTGCGGTGCCGGCCGCTCAGGGTCAGCTCCGCACGGCCCCCGCGCGGCGCGCCCGTCGAGGCCTGCGCGAACCTCCGGCACCGCACCGGCAGCGCCGCCTCGTCGAAACGCACCTGAAGCACGTACTGCCCGCCGGCGAAGCTGAACCCGCGCACGTACTCCCCGCTCGACCCCGCCGTACCGTCCTCGAACCCGTACGAGAAGAGGTACGTGTCCCCGGCCCGCAGCCGTGCGTCGAAGAGCAGCTCCGCGATCAGGACGCCCGTCCCCGCGTGCCAGCGCACCCGCCCGGTCCGGCAGTTCTCCACCGCCCGCACCCGCACCCGCGCCGGGTCGCAGCCCGGGTCCCCGTGGTGGATGGCGAGATAGCGGTCGACGCCGTCCCGGTGCGCCCGCACCACGTGCTGCGACTCGCGCCCCACCAGCTCCCGCCCGGACCCGATCCGGACCCGCTCGTGGTGCCCCACCGTGTGCAGCCCGCCGTCCGTCGGCGACTCCAGCTCCGCGAGCAGCTCCTCGACCGAGCCGGACGCCTCGACCAGTGAGCGGTACGAACGGGCCGCCGGGCGCTCCACCTCGGACCGCGCGGCGGCGTCCTCCGTGAGCAGCCGCAGCAGCGAGTTCCCCGGCAGCTGGAGCACCTCCTCCAGGGCCCGGACCGCCTTCATGGACTCCGGCCGCTGCGGACGGCGGGCGCCCTGTTGCCAGTAGCTCAGACTCGTCACCCCGACCTTGACGCCCCGGTGGGCGAGATGGTGCTGGACCCGCTGGAGCGGCAGTCCGCGCACGGCAAGCGCGGTGCGCAGCGCCAGATGGAAGGGGCCGGTGTGCAGGAGTTGCACGAGATCGGCCTCGGTGTGGCTCACGAGGACTCCTCAGTGAACGTTCACGGTGGGGGAGCGGACCGCGGCGCCGCGTGGGGTGGGCGGGCAGGTGGGCCGAGGGCGTCCGTTCACACCCGGGTCACACCGTTCACAGTCCGATGTCACCCCGCATTGAAGCGTGTTGACCGGATCCGGACAACGGAAGATGCTCCAGACCAGCGTCCGGACGCGCTCCTCCACCCCCCATCCCCACACCCCCCGCTCTGGGAGGAACGCGATGCGCAGTAGAAAGCTGAACCTCGCGGCACTCGCCGCAGCCGCCCTCTTTCTCGTCCCCACCACGTCGGCGTCCGCCGCCCCCGCCGCCGAGGACGCCGCCGCCCTCGGCTCGAAGCGGCTGAACATCACCATGCAGGCCCAGCAGAAGACCAACTGGTGCTGGGCGGCGGCCGGCAACACCATCGCCACCTGGTTCGGCCGAAACTACAGCCAGAACCAGTTCTGCAACGCCGCCTTCAACCGGCAGCAGGGCTACGACTGCCCGAACAACCAGGCCACCCTCGGCAACGTCCAGACCGGACTCAGCTGGGCCGGTGTCCGGCCCGGGTCGTACGTCACCGGCTGGCTGCGCTACCCCACCGTGCAGACCGAGATCAACGCCGACCGGCCCATCGAGACCCGCATCCAGTGGTCCAGCGGCGGCGGCCACATGCACGTGATCCACGGCTACGACGACGCCAACAGCTGGGTCTACTGGGGCGACCCCTGGCCCTCCAGCGACCGCTACAACTGGGCCTCGCACGCCTGGTACGTCGACAACAGCTCCTTCTCCTGGACCCACTCCCTCTACCGGATCGGGGCGTGACGACGATGAACGCACGTGCCACGGGAGCCGGGCTCCTCACCACCGCCGCCCTCGTCCTCCTCGGGGCGCTGCCGGCGGACGCGGCCGAGGCCCTGCCGCCCGCGCCCACCCCCGAACAGGCCGCCTCCGCGCCGGGGACCCTGGACACCCTGTCCCGGTTCTTCGCCCGGGACGGCGCCGTCGCCCGCTCGGCCGCCGCGCCGCGCGTCGAGGGCGGGTCCGTGCCGGTACGGATCCTCTCCCCGGACTTCGTCGCCGGGAAGGCCGGGGCGCCGGTCGCCCGGGTCGAGTTCCGGGCCAGCCGCGCCGTCTCCTCGGACGGCCAGAAGGCCTCGCTGTGGACGGTGCAGCGGTCCGGTGGCTGGCAGGTGGTGAACATCGCCACCGGCGACGACGAGATCCGCTACGCCGAACAGGGCGGGCGCGTGCTGCCCGGCGGCCTCGTCTTCCGCGAGCCGCAGATCGACGCGTGGTACGTCCAGAAGGGGGCGAAGGTGCTGCCGCTGGACGAGGACGCGGTGCGGGCGGTCGGCCGGAACGGGACGAGCCTCGGGGCGTACCGGGAGCGGGTCGCCCGGGCGTACGGGGACAAGCTGCCGGGCTCGGCGTACGCGAGGAAGGGCGCGGCGGGCGGCTACGCGCCGGAGGCGGCTGCTCCGCCCCTCGCGCAGGGCGGCCACGCGCCGGACGCGGCCGCTCCGTCCCTCGCGACGGGGGCCCGGGAGGAGCCGGCGGTCACGGTCGCGTCGGCGACGGCGGGGGTGGGCGCGGCGCTCGCGCTCGCGCTGCTGGGTGCGGCGGCGATACGCCGCCGGCGGGTGTCCAGGGAGACCTGAGCCCCCGCGCCGGGCCGGGTGACGCGTCCCGCCCCGTGGTGCGCAGCCCCCACCGGGCGGGTGGAGCCCGCCGGTGGGGGCTTGCGTCGTGGGGGCTCAGCGGGCCAGGTAGCCGCCGTCCACCGGGAGGATCGCTCCCGTCACGAACGACGCCTCGTCCGACGCCAGGAAGACGATGGCCGCCGCCACCTCCTCCGGAGTCCCGAAGCGGCCCATCGGGTGGGCGCGGACGATCTCGGAGAGGTACTCGGGGCCGCCGGGCTCCACGCGCGCGGCGGCCACGCGCTCGGTCTCGATGGTGCCCGGGGCCACCGCGTTCACCCGGATCCCGTGCTCCGCCCACTCCACCGCCAGGTGCTTGGTCAGACCGGTCGCCACGAACTTCGCGGGCCCGTAGACCGCCTGCCGGGCCTGCCCGGCCACGCCCGAGATCGACGAGGTGCACACGATGGCCCCGCCGCCCGAGACGAGCATCGCCTCGATCGCGTACTTGCAGGTCAGGAACATGCCCCGGCCGTCGACCGCCATGACCGCGTCGAAGTCCGAGCCCTCCGCCTCGGTGATGTCGAGGAGCGGGATCACCCCCGCGTTCGCCACCAGGACGTCCAGCCACCCGAAGCGGTCGACGGCCGTGGCGATGATCCGCCGGGCGTCGTCCTCGCGCGACACGTCGCCGACCACCGGGACCACCCGTTCGAGCGTCGCGAGCCGGTCCGCGTCGATGTCGGCGGCGACCACGTGCGCCCCCTCGCGGAGGAACCGTTCCACCGTCGCCCGGCCGATTCCGCTCGCCGCGCCCGTGATCACGCAGACCCGGTCCGCCAGCCGTCCCGCCTCATGATTCGCCATGCTTCGCCAACGAGCGCGCGAGGCCGGAGTGTCGGTGCCCGCCAGTAGGGTGGGGAGCATGGCAGACCCCTCCAGCTACCGCCCCAGGCCGGGGCAGATCCCCGACTCCCCGGGGGTCTACAAGTTCCGCGACGAGCACCGCCGGGTGATCTACGTGGGGAAGGCGAAGTCGCTCCGCCAGCGGCTCGCCAACTACTTCCAGCCCCTCACGAGCCTGCACCCGCGCACGGCGACGATGGTGACCACCGCCGCGTCCGTGGAGTGGACCGTCGTGTCGACGGAGGTCGAGGCGCTGCAGCTGGAGTACTCCTGGATCAAGGAGTACGACCCCCGGTTCAACGTCAAGTACCGGGACGACAAGAGCTACCCGTACCTCGCGGTCACGATGAACGAGGAGTTCCCCCGGGTCCAGGTCATGCGCGGCCACAAGAAGAAGGGCGTGCGCTACTTCGGGCCGTACGCGCACGCGTGGGCGATCCGCGAGACCGTCGACCTGATGCTGCGGGTCTTCCCCGTCCGGACCTGCTCGGCGGGGGTCTTCCGGAACGCGGCCTCGGCCGGCCGCCCCTGCCTCCTCGGCTACATCGGCAAGTGCTCGGCGCCCTGCGTCGGCCGGGTCACCCCGGAGGAGCACCGCGAACTGGCCGAGGATTTCAGCGACTTCATGGCCGGACGTACGGGCACGTACATCCGCCGTCTGGAGAAGCAGATGATGCTGGCGGCCGAGGACATGGAGTACGAGAAGGCCGCGCGGCTCCGCGACGACATAGAGGCGCTGCGCCGGGCCATGGAGAAGAGCGCGGTCGTGCTCGCCGACGCCACCGACGCCGACCTGATCGCCCTCGCCGAGGACGAGCTGGAGGCCGCCGTGCAGATCTTCCACGTGCGGGGCGGACGCGTCCGCGGCCAGCGCGGCTGGGTCACGGACAAGGTCGAGGCCGTCGACACGGCCGGGCTCGTCGAGCACGCGATCCAGCAGCTGTACGGCGAGGAGACCGGCGACACGGTCCCCAAGGAGGTCCTGGTCCCGGCGCTGCCCGACGACGCGGAGGCCGTCACCGCCTGGCTCTCCGGCCGCCGCGGGTCCAACGTCTCGCTGCGGATCCCGCAGCGCGGCGACAAGAAGGACCTGATGGAGACCGTCGCGCGCAACGCCCAGCAGGCGCTGGTGCTGCACAAGACGAAGCGCGCCAGCGATCTGACCACCCGCTCCCGGGCCCTGGAGGAGATCGCCGAGGCCCTGGGCCTGGACTCGGCGCCGCTGCGGATCGAGTGCTTCGACATCTCGCACCTCCAGGGCGAGGACGTGGTGGCCTCGATGGTGGTGTTCGAGGACGGGCTGCCCCGCAAGAGCGAGTACCGCCGCTTCCAGATCAAGGGCTTCGAGGGCCAGGACGACGTCCGGTCCATGCACGAGGTGATCGGCCGCCGCTTCCGCCGCTATCTCGTCGAGAAGGAGAAGACGGGGGAGTGGGATCCGGAGGGGGTCGTCGAGGACCCGGAGGAGAGCGGGCGGCCCAAGCGCTTCGCGTACCCGCCGCAGCTCGTCGTGGTCGACGGCGGGCAGCCGCAGGTGGCGGCGGCCCGGCGGGCCATGGACGAACTGGGGATCGACGACATCGCGGTCTGCGGGCTCGCCAAGCGTCTGGAGGAGGTGTGGCTGCCCGGGGACGACGACCCGGTGGTGCTGCCCCGCTCCAGCGAGGGCCTGTACCTCCTTCAGCGGGTACGTGACACGGCTCACGACTTCGCGATCCGCTATCAGCGGTCCAAGCGCGCGAAACGTGTCCGGATCAGCCCTCTCGACGCGGTTCCCGGTCTCGGCGAGACCCGGAAACAGGCGTTGATCAAGCATTTCGGCTCGGTGAAGCGGCTCCGGCAGGCGACAATCGAGCAGATCTGCGAGGTTCCGGGCATGGGCCGGAAGACCGCGGAGGCGGTTGTCGTGGCCCTCGTCCAGGCGGCCCCGGCGGCGCCCGCCGTGAACACGGCGACAGGAGAGATCATGGAAGACGACGGGGGCGGCACGGCATGACCGCGCACGAGCAGCAGGACGCGCACGATGAGCACGAACAGCACGACCGAGAAGACGGAGCAGGACACGTGAGTACGGGCACGAAGGAGACCCCCGGCGACAACGGCGCCGAGGCGGCCATTCCCGAGCTGGTGATCATCTCCGGCATGTCCGGGGCCGGCCGGTCCACCGCGGCGAAGTGTCTGGAGGACCTCGGCTGGTTCGTCGTGGACAACCTGCCGCCCGCGCTGATCCCCACCATGGTGGAGCTCGGCGCCCGCTCCCAGGGCAACGTCGCCCGGATCGCCGTCGTCGTGGACGTCCGCGGCCGGCAGTTCTTCGACAACCTCAGGGAGTCCCTCGCCGACCTGGACTCCAAGCAGGTCACCCGCCGGATCGTCTTCCTGGAGTCGTCCGACGACGCCCTCGTCCGGCGCTTCGAGTCGGTCCGCAGGCCGCACCCGCTCCAGGGCGACGGCCGCATCACCGACGGCATCGCCGCCGAGCGCGACCTGCTGCGCGAGCTGCGCGGCGACGCCGACCTGGTCATCGACACCTCCAGCCTCAACGTCCACGAGCTGCGCGCCAAGATGGACGCCCAGTTCGCCGGCGACGAGGAGCCCGAGCTGCGGGCCACCGTGATGTCCTTCGGGTTCAAGTACGGCCTGCCGGTCGACGCCGACCTCGTCGTCGACATGCGCTTCCTGCCGAACCCGCACTGGGTCCCCGAGCTGCGCCCCTTCACCGGGCTCAACGAGGAGGTGTCGAACTACGTCTACAACCAGCCCGGCGCCAAGGAGTTCCTCGACCGCTACACCGAGCTGCTCCAGCTGATCGCCGCGGGCTACCGCCGCGAGGGCAAGAGGTACGTGACCATCGCCGTGGGCTGCACCGGCGGCAAGCACCGCTCCGTGGCCACCGCCGAGCGGCTCGCCGCCCGCATCGCCGCCGAAGGGGTCGAGACCGTCGTCGTGCACCGGGACATGGGGCGCGAGTGAAGCCGTACCGCCGGCGTGCCTCCACCCTCTCGGTGCGGCGTACGCTCCGCAGACGCGGCGCCCAGCCGAAGGTGGTCGCGCTGGGCGGCGGCATGGGCCTCTCGGCCTCCCTCGCCGCGCTCCGCCGGATCACCGGCGACCTCACCGCCGTCGTCACCGTCGCCGACGACGGGGGATCCAGCGGCCGGCTCCGGGAGGAGCTGGGCGTCCTGCCCCCGGGCGACCTCCGCAAGGCCCTCGCCGCGCTCTGCGGCGACGACGACTGGGGCCAGACCTGGGCCCGGGTCATCCAGCACCGCTTCCAGTCCAAGGGCGAGATCAACGGCCACGCCGTCGGCAACCTCCTGATCGTCGCCCTCTGGGAGCAGCTCGGCGACCCCGTGCAGGCCCTCGACCTGGTGGGCCGGCTGCTCGGCGCCCAGGGCCGGGTGCTGCCCATGTCCGCCGTACCCCTGGAGCTCCAGGCCCTGGTCAGGGGCCATGACCCGGAGCGCCCGGACGACGTGGACACCGTGCGCGGTCAGGCGACCGTGGCGCTCACCCCCGGCGACGTGCAGTCCGTGCACCTCGTGCCGAACGACCCGCCGGCGGTCCCCGAGGCGGTCGAGGCGGTCCTGGACGCGGACTGGGTCGTCCTCGGTCCCGGCTCCTGGTTCTCCTCGGTGATCCCGCACCTCCTCGTCCCCGATCTGCTCGACGCGCTGGCCGAGACGAAGGCCCGGAAGGTGCTCTCGCTGAACCTCGCGCCGCAGCCCGGAGAAACAGAGGGCTTCTCCCCGCAGCGTCATTTGGAGGTTTTGGGACGACACGCCCCTAAACTCGCCCTGGACGTGGTGTTGGCCGACGAGGCCGCCGTGCCCGATCGCGAGTCCCTCGCCGATGCCGCCAAGCGGCTCGGTGCCGCGGTCGAGCTGGCGCCGGTGGCCGGGCCCGACGGCTCCGCGAAGCACGACCCGGAGCTGTTGGCCGCCGCGTACGACCGTATTTTTCGGATGCATGGAAGGATCGGCCCATGGCGATGACGGCAGCGGTGAAGGACGAGATCTCCCGGCTTCCCGTCACCCGGACCTGCTGCAGGAAGGCAGAGGTCTCGTCGATCCTGCGGTTCGCGGGCGGGCTGCACCTGGTGAGCGGCCGCATCGTGATCGAGGCGGAGCTCGACACCGCGATGGCGGCGCGCCGCCTCAAGCGGGACATCCTGGAGATCTTCGGGCACAGCTCGGAGCTGATCGTGATGGCCCCCGGCGGGCTGCGGCGCGGCTCGCGCTTCGTGGTGCGGGTGGTGGCCGGGGGCGACCAGCTGGCCCGGCAGACGGGGCTCGTGGACGGCCGGGGCCGCCCCATCCGGGGCCTCCCCCCGCAGGTGGTCTCCGGGGCCACCTGTGACGCGGAGGCGGCCTGGCGGGGCGCCTTCCTCGCGCACGGTTCGCTGACCGAGCCCGGTCGCTCCTCCTCCCTGGAGGTGACCTGCCCGGGTCCGGAGGCCGCGCTCGCGCTGGTCGGCGCGGCGCGCCGGCTCTCCATCGCGGCGAAGGCCCGTGAGGTGCGCGGTGTGGACCGGGTCGTCGTCCGCGACGGCGACGCGATCGGCGCCCTGCTCACCCGGCTCGGCGCGCACGAGTCGGTGCTCGCCTGGGAGGAGCGGCGGATGCGGCGCGAGGTCCGCGCCACCGCCAACCGCCTGGCCAACTTCGACGACGCCAACCTGCGCCGTTCGGCCCGCGCGGCGGTCGCCGCCGGTGCCCGGGTGCAGCGCGCCCTGGAGATCCTCGGCGAGGAGGTGCCCGAGCACCTCGCGGCGGCCGGCCGGCTCCGGATGGAGCACAAGCAGGCCTCCCTGGAGGAGCTGGGGGCGCTCGCCGACCCGCCGCTGACGAAGGACGCGGTCGCCGGACGGATCCGCCGGCTGCTCGCGATGGCCGACAAGCGGGCGCAGGACCTGGGCATTCCCGGGACCGAGTCCAACCTGACCGAGGAGCTCGACGACAGCCTGGTCGGCTGAGCGTACGGAAACACCGAACTCCACGCTGCCGGTGCCTTTCTGAGGCACCGGCAGCTTTTTCGTACACCCGCGCGGCACCCTTGACAGGCCCATGGGCGCCCATGAGCCTTTCGTCTGTTCACCTTCGTGGCAGACGACAGCAAGGGGGGCTCATGAGACGCAGGGCGAGATCGATCCTCGCAGCGGCTTCACTGTTGATCGCGGGAGTGGCGGCGGCACCCGTCGCCGGAGCGCAGCCGAACGACCGGGACGGCGGCGACGCCCTCTCCGTATGGCGGGCCGAGGTGACCAAGGAGCAGGTTCCGCTCCTCCTCGAAGCCGGTGCGGACGCCCATGAACTGACCGAGCAGGTGCCCGCGAAGGGCACCGCGACGGTCGAGCTCTTCCTCACCGGCCGCCAGGCCGGGCAGCTGCGCGGTCAGGGCGTCGAGCTCGCCGAGCACCAGCTGACGGCCCAGGCCGAGAAGCGGGTGGCGGCCGCCGGGGACGGGGTCTTCCGCCCGTACGGAGGGCCGAACGGCCTCAAGCAGGAGATCCTCGACACGGCCCGGGCCAACCCCGGGATCACCAAGGTCGTCTCCCTCGGCAAGACCGTCAAGGGCCAGGACATCCTCGCCCTCAAGCTCAGCAAGGGCGCCCAGCGGGTCAAGGACGGGTCGAAGCCCGCCACGCTGTACATGTCGAACCAGCACGCGCGCGAGTGGATCACCCCCGAGATGACCCGGCGGCTCCTCCACCACTACCTCGACGGGTACGGCAAGGACGAGCGGATCACCCGGATCGTCGACACCACCGAAGTGTGGTTCGTGCTCTCCGCCAACCCGGACGGCTACGACTGGACGCACGCCGACCCCGCCAACCGGCAGTGGCGCAAGAACCTCCGCGACAACGACCGCGACGGGCGGATCACCTCCGGCGACGGCGTCGACCTCAACCGCAACTTCTCCTACAAGTGGGGTTACGACAACGAGGGTTCGTCCCCCGACCCGGCGGACGAGACCTACCGCGGCAAGGGCCCCATGTCGGAGCCCGAGACCAAGGCCGTCGACGCCTTCCAGAAGCGCATCGGCTTCGCGTACGGCATCAACTACCACTCGGCCGCCCAGCTCCTGCTGTACGGCGTGGGCTGGCAGGTCGCCACCGACACGCCCGACGACGTGGCCCTCAAGGCCCTCGCCGGCACCCCGCAGAACTCCGCCGTGCCCGGCTACCGGCCGCAGGTCTCCTCCGAGCTGTACATCACCAACGGCGAGGCGGACGGACACGCCGCCAACGTCAACGGGACGCAGATGTTCACCCCGGAGATGTCGACCTGCGCCACCGCCTCCCGGGTCGACCCGAACGACGCGTGGAACCCGGCGGACTGCGCCTCCGTCTTCACCTTCCCGGACGACGAGAAGCTGATCCAGGCCGAGTTCGCCAAGAACGTCCCCTTCGCGCTCGCCGTCGCCGAGACCGCCGCCCACCCGGACCGGCCCGTCTCCCCGATCGGCATCGAGGCCCCGGACTTCACCCCGAAGACCTTCGCCACCTCCTACGCCCGGGGCGAGGAGCAGGAGGTCGCGGTCACCGCCCGCAAGTCGCTGCGCGGCAAGACCCTGAAGTACCGCGTCAACGGCGGCCGCACCCACAGCGAGGAGCTCGACGCCTGGAAGGGCGGCGAGACCTACGGCGGCGAGGACAACCTCTACTTCGACGAGTACCGCGCCGAGGTCGAGGACGCCCGGCCCGGCGACTCCGTCGAGGTCTGGTTCACCGCCCGCACCCGGGAGGGCCGGACCACCACCTCCGCCCCCTTCACCTACAAGGTGGCCGAGCGCCCCCGCGGGGACGTGCTCGTCCTCGCCGACGAGGGCGGCACCACCCCCGCGAAGCACACCGCCGGCTACGTGAAGGCGCTCGCCGACAACGGCCGCAGGGCCGCCGTCTGGGACGTCGCCACCCAGGGCGCCCCGGACGCCCTCGGCGTCCTCTCCCACTTCCGTACCGTCGTCTGGTACACCGGCGCCGAGCGGCCCTCCGGAGCCACCCAGCTCGCCGTCCGCTCCTACCTCAACGAGGGCGGCAAGCTCATCAACGCCGGCGAGAAGTCCGGCGGCCTCACCCGGGTCGGCCTCGCCGAGACGAACGACTTCGCCCAGTACTACCTCGGCGCCTACCACCGCGCGGGCCTCAAGACCCCGCCCGCCTTCTCCGGCACCGGCGCCTTCGCGGGCGTCCGCGCCGGCCTCGGCGCCGCCGCCGACAACCCGCTCGACAACGCGGGCGCCTACACCGTCACCTCGGACACGCTGAAGCCGAAGGACTTCCCGCAGTTCGCGAGCAGCGCCTCCGCCGGTGACTACCCGGGCATCCGCACCCCCTTCGAGCCCGCCGAGGGCGCCACCTTCGCCGCGGTCAAGCACGCCGACGACACCTGGGCCCGGCTCAGCAGGACCGTCGACCTCACCGGCGTCGCCGCCGGAGCCGCGCCGCGCCTGGACTTCCAGGTCAGCTACGACACCGAGCCCGGCTACGACAACCTCGTCGTCGAGGCCCACACCGTCGGCCAGGACGACTGGACGACCCTGCCCGACGCCAACGGCGGCACGTCCGCCGAGCCCCCCGCCGACTGCGGCGAGGGCTACTACGTCGCCGGCCACCCCTTCCTCGCCCACTACCTCACCGTCGGCGAGGACGGCTGCGCCGCCACCGGCACCACCGGTTCCTGGAACGCCTTCACCGGCCCCTCCAACGGCTGGCGGCAGGCCTCCGTCGACCTGAGCGCCTGGGCGGGCAAGCAGGTCGAGCTGTCGATCTCCTACGTCTCCGACCCCGGTACGGGTGAGACGGGCGCCTTCGTCGACGACATCAGGCTCTTCGACGGAACCACCACGCAGACGGAGGGCTTCGAGACGGCCTTCGGCGCGTGGACCGTACCCGGCGCACCGGCCGGCAGCCCCGGCAACGGCGCCGACTGGACGCGCTCCGCGGCGCTCTTCCACTCCCAGGCCGCGGTCACCACCCGCGACACCGTCCTCATCGGCTACGGACTGGAGCACGTGCCGGCCGCCGCCGAGCGGGCGCGCCTCGTGGGCCGCGCCCTCGGGGTGCTCCGACGCTGACGGAGAGTAGTGGGGACAAAGGTCCCACGGCGGCCCGTACCCGTTGGTAGGTACGGGCCGTCGGCCTTTCTCCCTCACTTTCCGGGCTCGTACGGCTGCGCTGGATGTCACTCGGGGGCGCCCGGGGGGGTAGGGTCGTAAGCGGTCGGGGACATCCCAAAAAACAAAAATCTCGCCGGCGTCGAGCACACCGGCGTACCTAACGAGGAGATCGGTTCGTGACGATCCGCGTAGGCATCAACGGCTTTGGCCGCATCGGCCGGAACTACTTCCGCGCGCTCCTTGAGCAGGGTGCCGACATCGAGATCGTGGCTGTCAACGACCTGGGTGACACCGCGACCACGGCCCACCTGCTGAAGTACGACACCATCCTGGGCCGCCTCAAGGCAGAGGTCACCCACACCGCCGACACCATCACCGTCGACGGCCACACCATCAAGGTGCTCTCCGAGCGCAACCCGGCCGACATCCCCTGGGGTGAGCTGGGCGTCGACATCGTCATCGAGTCGACCGGCATCTTCACCAAGAAGGCCGACGCCGAGAAGCACATCGCCGGTGGCGCCAAGAAGGTCCTCATCTCGGCTCCGGCCACCGACGAGGACATCACCATCGTCATGGGCGTCAACCAGGACAAGTACGACCCGGCGCGGCACGACGTCATCTCGAACGCGTCCTGCACCACCAACTGTGTCGCCCCGATGGCGAAGGTCCTCGACGAGAACTTCGGCATCGTCAAGGGCCTGATGACCACGGTCCACGCGTACACCAACGACCAGCGGATCCTGGACTTCCCGCACAAGGACCTGCGCCGCGCCCGCGCCGCCGCGGAGAACATCATCCCGACCACGACGGGTGCCGCCAAGGCCACCGCGCTGGTCCTCCCGCAGCTCAAGGGCAAGCTGGACGGCATCGCCATGCGCGTCCCGGTCCCGACCGGTTCCGCCACCGACCTGGTCGTGACGCTCGACCGCGAGGTCACCAAGGACGAGGTCAACGCCGCGTTCAAGAAGGCCGCCGAGGACGGCGACCTCAAGGGCATCCTGTACTACACCGAGGACCCGATCGTGTCCTCGGACATCGTGAGTGACCCGGCCTCCTGCACCTTCGACGCCTCCCTGACCATGGTCCAGGAAGGCAGCACGGTGAAGATCCTGGGTTGGTACGACAACGAGTGGGGCTACTCCAACCGTCTCGTCGACCTCACCGTCTTCGTCGGCGGTCAGCTCTAAGCTTCAGGGCAGGCTTTCGATGTGAGCAGGGCTCGGGCAGCGCAACGCCGCGCTGTGCGAGCCCTGTTTGTGTGCTCCACCGCGTACCAAGGAGTCTGTGACAGATGAAGACGATCGACGAGCTTCTCGCCGAAGGCGTCTCCGGCAAGCGGGTGTTCGTCCGCGCCGACCTCAACGTGCCGCTCGACGGCACCACCATCACCGACGACGGCCGCATCCGCGCCGTCGTGCCCACGGTCAAGGCGCTCGCCGACGCGGGTGCCCGCGTCGTGGTCGCCTCGCACCTGGGCCGCCCGAAGGGCGCTCCGGACCCGGCGTTCTCGCTGGCCCCGGCCGCCGCCCGGCTCGGCGAGCTCCTCGGCGCCGAGGTGGCCTTCGCGACGGACACGGTCGGCGACTCCGCCACCGCCACCGTCGCGGGCCTCGCCGACGGCCGGGTCGCCGTCATCGAGAACCTCCGGTTCAACGCCGGCGAGACCTCCAAGGACGACGCCGAGCGCGGCGCCTTCGCGGACCGCCTCGCCGCCCTCGCCGACGTCTACGTCGGTGACGGCTTCGGCGCCGTGCACCGCAAGCACGCCTCGGTCTTCGACCTCCCGGCGCGCCTGCCGCACGCCGCGGGCTACCTCATCGCCACCGAGGTCGGCGTCCTGAAGAAGCTCACGGACGACGTCCGGCGGCCGTACGTGGTCGCCCTCGGCGGCGCCAAGGTCTCCGACAAGCTCGGCGTGATCGACCACCTCCTGGAGAAGGCCGACCGCATCCTCATCGGCGGCGGCATGGCGTACACCTTCCTCAAGGCCCAGGGCCACGAGGTCGGCATCTCGCTGCTCCAGGAGGACCAGATCCCGGCGGTCAAGGAGTACCTGAAGCGCGCCGAGGACCGCGGCGTGGAGTTCGTGCTCCCCGTCGACGTGCTGGTCTCGGGCGAGTTCCCCGACCTGAAGACCAAGGCTCCGGCCAACCCCACCACGGTCGCCGCGGACGCCATCCCGGCGGACGAGGAGGGCCTGGACATCGGTCCGGAGACCCGTAAGCTCTACGCCTCGAAGCTCGCCGACGCCGGCACCGTTTTCTGGAACGGTCCGATGGGCGTCTTCGAACACCCCGACTACGCCGAGGGCACCCGGGCCGTGGCCCAGGCGCTCGTCGACTCCCCGGCCTTCACGGTGGTCGGTGGTGGCGACTCCGCCGCCGCCGTCCGCATCCTGGGCTTCGACGAGAAGGCATTCGGCCACATTTCGACCGGCGGCGGCGCCTCCCTCGAGTACCTCGAGGGCAAGACGCTTCCCGGCCTCGCCGCACTGGAGGACTGACCGCTTTATGAGCAGCACCCGCACCCCGCTGATGGCGGGCAACTGGAAGATGAACCTCAACCACCTCGAGGCCATCGCCCACGTCCAGAAGCTCGCCTTCGCCCTGACCGACAAGGACTACGACGCCTGTGAGGTCGCGGTCCTGGTTCCCTTCACCGACCTCCGGTCCGTGCAGACCCTGGTCGACGGCGACAAGCTCAAGATCAAGTACGGCGCCCAGGACATCTCGGCGTACGACTCCGGTGCCTACACCGGCGAGATCTCGGGCCTGATGCTGTCCAAGCTGAAGTGCACCTACGTGGCCGTCGGCCACTCCGAGCGCCGCCAGTACCACGCCGAGAACGACGAGGTCTGCAACGCCAAGGTGAAGGCCGCCTTCAAGCACGGCGTGACCCCGATCCTCTGCGTCGGCGAGGGCCTGGACATCCGCAAGGCCGGTCAGCAGGTCGAGTACACCCTCGCCCAGCTCGACGGCGGCCTGAAGGACGTCCCGGCCGAGCAGGCCGAGACCATCGTGATCGCGTACGAGCCGGTGTGGGCCATCGGCACCGGCGAGGTCGCCACCCCCGAGGACGCCCAGGAGGTCTGCGGGGCGATCCGCGGCCGTCTCGCGGAGCTGTACTCGCAGGAGCTGGCCGACAAGGTCCGCATCCAGTACGGCGGCTCGGTCAAGTCCGGCAACGTCGCCGCGATCATGGCGCAGCCGGACGTCGACGGCGCCCTCGTGGGCGGCGCGGCACTGGACGCCGACGAGTTCGTCAAGATCGTCCGCTTCCGCGACCAGTGAGTATGCGGTAGCGGAGTTACGTCGTACCCTTGCGGGGGTCGGGCAGGTGCCCGGCCCCCGTCCGTATAAGTCCGAGGAAGTTGGTCCAGCCGTGGTTATGGGGTTCTCGATCGCCCTCATCGTCTTCAGCGGGCTGCTGATGCTGCTCGTGCTGATGCACAAGGGGAAGGGTGGCGGCCTCTCCGACATGTTCGGTGGCGGAATGCAGTCCTCCGTCGGTGGTTCCTCGGTCGCCGAGCGCAACCTCGACCGGATCACCATCGTGGTCGCTCTGCTCTGGTTCGCCTGCATTGTGGTACTTGGTCTGCTGATGAAGTTGGACGGGTAACTCCAATCACTGGACGCGCGTTGGGCCTTACGTAGACTGGGGCATCTTCGAGCACCATCACGCAGGGAGTTACGACCGTGGCAAGTGGCAACGCGATCCGGGGAAGCCGGGTCGGAGCGGGGCCGATGGGCGAGGCCGAGCGGGGCGAATCGGCGCCGCGCGCCCGCATCTCCTTCTGGTGCTCGAACGGGCACGAGACGCAGCCGAGCTTCGCCAGCGACGCGGCGATCCCGGAGACCTGGGACTGCCCCCGCTGCGGCTTCCCGGCCGGTCAGGACCGGGACAACCCGCCGGACCCGCCGCGCACGGAGCCGTACAAGACCCATCTCGCCTACGTGCGTGAGCGGCGCAGCGACGCGGACGGCGAGGCGATCCTCGCCGAGGCGCTCGCCAAGCTGCGGGGCGAGATCTGAAGCATGGTGTGACGGTGTGACGAACGGGCCTTGCCCGCGAACTCGATTCGCGGGCAAGGCCCGTTCGGCGTCTCACGGGCGGACCCGGAGGCGCCATGGCCGTGTTCGTCCTCGCTGTCGCGTCGCCCGCCCCTCTGATCAATTAGGTTGGAGAGGCAGCGGGGCAGACAAGCAGTACGAGAAGAAGTGGGCGATGTCCGAGATGAACAACGAAGGCCGCACCAGGCTCAACCGGCTGCCCGAGTGGGCGGCCCTCGGCAAGCACCGTGAGCAGCTGGGCGACACCCATCTGCGGGAACTGTTCGCCGCCGACCCCGAGCGTGGCACCGGCTACGCCCTGCGCGTCGGCGACCTCTACCTGGACTACTCCAAGCACCTCGTCACCGACGAGACGCTGACCCTGCTGCGCGAACTGGCCGCCGCCACCGGCGTCGCCGAGCTGCGCGACGCCATGTTCCGCGGCGAGAAGATCAACACCACCGAGGACCGGGCGGTCCTCCACACCGCGCTGCGCGCCCCCCGCGGGGCCGTGGTCGAGGTCGACGGGGAGAACGTCGTCCCCGGCGTGCACGCCGTCCTCGACAGGATGGCGTCCTTCGCCGACACGGTGCGCGCGGGCGGGTGGACCGGTCACACCGGCAGCCCGATCAGGAACATCGTCAACATCGGCATCGGCGGCTCCGACCTCGGCCCCGCCATGGCCTACGAGGTCCTGCGCGCCTACACCCAGCGCGACCTGACGTTCCGCTTCGTCTCCAACGTCGACGGCGCCGACCTCCACGAGGCCGTCCGCGACCTCGACCCCGCCGAGACGCTCTTCATCGTCGCCTCGAAGACCTTCACCACCATCGAGACGATCACCAACGCCACCTCCGCCCGCGACTGGCTCCTGGCCGGACTCGGAGCCGGCCAGGAGGCCGTGGCGAAGCACTTCGTCGCCCTCTCGACCAACGCCGAGAAGGTCGAGGAGTTCGGCATCGACACCACGAACATGTTCGAGTTCTGGGACTGGGTAGGCGGCCGCTACTCCTACGACTCCGCCATCGGGCTCTCCCTGATGATCGCCATCGGCCCGGAGCGCTTCCGCGAGATGCTCGACGGCTTCCACCTCGTCGACGAGCACTTCCGCACCGCCCCGCCCGAGGAGAACGCGCCGCTGCTGCTCGGCCTCCTCGGCGTCTGGTACGGAGCCTTCTTCGACGCGCAGTCGCACGCCGTCCTGCCGTACTCGCACTACCTGTCCAAGTTCACCGCCTACCTCCAGCAGCTCGACATGGAGTCCAACGGCAAGTCGGTGGACCGCGAGGGCAACAAGGTCGACTGGCAGACCGGACCCGTCGTCTGGGGCACCCCGGGCACCAACGGCCAGCACGCGTACTACCAGTTGATCCACCAGGGCACCAAGGTCATCCCGGCCGACTTCATCGGCTTCGCCCGGCCGGTCGCCGACCTGCTGCCCGGCCTCGTCGCCCAGCACGACCTGCTCATGGCCAACTTCCTCGCCCAGACCCAGGCGCTCGCCTTCGGCAAGACGCCCGAGGAGGTACGGGCCGAGGGCGTCCCCGAGGAGCTCGTCCCGCACAAGACCTTCCAGGGCAACCACCCCACCACCACGATCCTCGCGGAGGAGCTCACCCCGTCCGTCCTCGGCCAGCTGATCGCGCTGTACGAGCACAAGGTCTTCGTCCAGGGCGCCGTCTGGAACATCGACTCCTTCGACCAGTGGGGCGTCGAGCTCGGCAAGGTCCTCGCCAAGCGGATCGAGCCGGTCCTGACGGGTGGCGAGGGCGTCGAGCAGCTCGACAGCTCCACCGCCGGGCTCGTCTCCGCCTACCGCTCGCTGCGCGGACGGTAGGGACATGGGGGGGGAGAACACGGTGCGGCTGCGGCCGCCCAGGAACGCCGTGGACGAGCGGGCCGTCACCTGGTGGCGGACCCGGCTCCTGGTGACCACCGCCCTGCCGGTGGTGGTCCTCGGCGTCCTCGGCGCCTTCATCGGACCCGCCCGGTTCTGGCTGCTGACCGCGGCCGGGGCCGTGGCGGCCGTCGGCCTCGCCTGCACCGCGTTCTTCCCCGCCTGGTGGTTCCGCGTCCACCGCTGGGAGGTCACCGAGGACGCCGTCTACGTCCGCACGGGGGCCCTCTGGCAGGAGTGGCGGATCGCGCCGATGTCCCGGATCCAGACCGTGGACACCTCGCGCGGCCCGCTGGAGCAGCTCTTCCGGCTGGCCACCGTCACCGTGACCACCGCGTCCTCCAAGGGCGCCATCCGGATCGAGGGACTCGACCACGAGGTGGCCGCCGACCTCGCCGAACGGCTGACCGCCATCACCCAGGACACCCCCGGGGACGCCACATGAGCGTGGACCGCGCCGAGAGGGTGGACCAGGACACCGACTGGCTGCGGCTCGATCCCCGGACCGTCCTCGTCCGCGTGGTCCTCTTCTCCGGCGTCCTCGCCGGAGCCGCGCTGCCCACCGCGTTCGGCCTGGCCGGCTCACGGCCCCTGTGGCAGGCCTTCGCCTGGGTCGCCACGGGCGTCGCCCTCGCCCTCGCCGTCGACATCGTCGCCGAGACCCTCCGCTTCCGCCGCACCCGCTACCGCGTCGGCCGCGAGCGCGTCGAACTCCACACCGGACTCCTCGTCGTCCAGCGCCGCTCGCTCGCCCGCGAGCGCATCCGCAGCGCCGACCTCACCGCCAACCCCCTCCAGCGCGTCTTCGGCCTCGTCAAGGTCCGCATCGGCACCGGCGAACACACCTCGGGCGGCGAGTCCACCCTCGAACTCGACCTGGTCACCCGGGCCGAGGGCGAGCGGCTCCGGCACGAACTGCTCGCCCGCGCGGCCGTCACCGCTCCCGAGGAGCCGGACGACGACAACGCCCTGGCCGTCCTCGACCCGCGCTGGATCCGCTACGCCCCGGTCTCCTTCCTCGCCCCCGCCCTCGGCGGCGCGGCGGCCGGCGCCGTCATGCAGGTCAGCGAGTGGTTCGGCGCCCAGGATGAGGTCATCGGCTGGATAGGCGACCGCTTCCAGGACGTCTCCGTCACCTGGATGATCGTGGACCTGATCCTCCTCGCCACCGTCGCCGGGGCCGTCGGCGCCCTGGGCCTCTGGGTCGAGATGTGGTGGAACTACCGTCTGGAGCGCGAGCCGGGCGGCACCGTGCGGGTCTCCCGCGGCCTCCTCACCACCCGGTCGGTCTCCCTGGAGGAGCGCAGGCTGCGCGGGATCGAGCTGGTCGAGCCGCTCGGCGTCCGGCTCTGCGGGGCCGCCCGCGTCGACGCCGTCGCCACCGGTCTCACGGAGAGCGGCGACGACCGGCACACCGACCTCAAGACCCTGCTGCCGGCCGTGGAGCGGGCCGTCGCCGACCGGGTCGCCGCCCAGGTGCTGCGCGAGCCGGAGCCGCCGACCGGGGCGCCGCTTGCCACCCATCCGCGCGCCGCCCGCACCCGCAGGGTGGCCTGGGCGCTGTGGAGCGTCCTCGTGCCCGCGGCGCTCCTCGCCCTCCTCGGACTCCTCCTCACCCCGGTCCTGCTCTACGTGGCGGCCGGCTGCGCGGTCGTCCTCACCCCGATCGCCGTGGTGTTCGCCCTCGACGCGTACCGGAGCCTCGGACACGGTGTCAGCGGCGCCTACCTCGTCACCCGTTCGGGTACGTTCCGGCGTGCCACGGTCGCCCTCCAGCGCTCCGGCGTCATCGGCTGGACCGTCAAGCAGTCGTACTTCCAGCGGCGCGCGGGCGTCCTCACCCTGACCGCCACCACGGCGGCCGGAGCGGGGGCGTACGACATCCTCGACGCGGGCCAGAGCCAGGGCCTGACCTTCGCCGCCGGGGCCGTACCGGATCTTCTGGCGCCCTTCCTGGAACCCGTGCCGGGCTCCGTGCCGGACTCGGCGCAGGGCTCCCGGCCCGACGCGCCGGGCTCCGTACCGACGACGGAGGCCCGGTCCACCGAGGGGTGAACCGGGCCTCCGCGTCGTCGGATCAGGCCGACGCCGGCGGGTACAGACTCCGCGGCAGCTCCGAGGCCGCCGCCGCGTCGAGCAGCCACAGCGTCCGCGAGCGGCCGTAGGCACCCGCGGCGGGGGCCTGCACCTCGCCCGCGCCCGACAGCGCGATCGCGGCGGCCTTCGCCTTGTCCTCACCGGCCGCGAGCAGCCAGACCTCCTTCGCCGCCCGGATCGCCGGAAGGGTCAGCGAGACCCGGACCGGCGGCGGCTTGGGCGCGCCGTGCACGCCGACCACCGTCCGCTCGGTCTCGCGGACCGCGGGCAGCTCCGGGAAGAGCGAGGCCACATGGGTGTCGGGACCGACGCCCAGCATCAGGACGTCGAAGCTCGGCACCCCGCCGTGGTCGCCGGGGGCCGCGGCGGCCGCCAGCTCCTCCGCGTACGCGGCCGCGGCGGCGTCGACATCGCTGCCGTACGGCCCGTCCGAAGCGGGCATGGCGTGCACCCGCGCCGGGTCGAGCGGCACCCGGTCGAGCAGCGCCTCCCGGGCCTGGGTGACGTTCCGCTCGGGGTCGCCCTCGGGCAGGAAGCGCTCGTCGCCCCACCACAGGTCGAGCCGCGACCAGTCGACCGCGTCCCGCGCGGGCGCCGCGCCGAGCGCCGCCAGCAGGCCGTTGCCGTTGCGTCCGCCGGTGAGCACCACCGAGGCGGAGCCGCGGGCGGCCTGGGCGTCCACGATCTTCGTGATCAGCCGGGCCGCCGCGGCCTCGGCCATCAGCTCCTTGTCGCGGTGGACGACCAGCTGAGGGGCGCTCACTTGGCCGCCGCCTTCTTCGCCGGTGCCTTCTTGGCGGCGGGCTTCGCCGCCGGCTTCTCCGCGGGCTCGGCCGGGGCCGGGGCGGCCTCCGGCTCCGGCGCGGGGGCGCGGACGGCGGCCTCCTCGTCGAGTCGCTCAAGACCGAACTTGAGCGCCGTCGCGTAGGTGTCGTCCGGGTCGAGCCGGCGCAGCTCCTCGGCGATCAGCTCGGCCGTCTCGCGGCGCTTGAGCGCCACGCCGCGGTCCGGCTGCCCCTGGATGGAGAGGGTCGCGAGCGAGCCGTCCGGCCGGTCGAGGACGATCGGGCCGGAGCTGGTCTCCATCCGCACGGAGGTGAGACCGGGGCCGGCCGACTTCGAGCGCCGCACCGGCACCTTCAGCCGCTCCGCCAGCCACATCGCGAGCAGCTCGACGCTCGGGTTGAACTCCTCGCCCTCCACCTCGGCGGAGGTCACGTCGCACACGACCTGGTCGAGCGCGGCGGCGAGCATCGAACGCCACGGGGTGATCCGGGTCCACGAGAGGTCGGTGTCGCCCGGGGTGTACGCGTCCGCGCGCGAGGTCAGCTCCTGGATGGGCTGCTCGGCGGCGTACGTGTCGGTCACCCGGCGCTGGGCGAGCGCGCCCAGCGGGTCGTTCGCCGGGTCGGTCGGCGCGTTCACCGGCCACCAGACGACGACGGGGGCGTCCGGCAGGAGCAGCGGCAGGACCACCGACTGGGCGTGGTCGACGACCTCGCCGTACAGCCGGAGGACCACCGTCTCGCCGGTGCTGGCGTCGGCGCCGAGGCGGACCTCGGCGTCGAGCCGCGCCACGGCGCGGTCGCGCGGGGAGCGCGAGACCCGCTTGATGACGACGAGGGTCCGCGAGGGGTGCTCGCGGGACGCCTCGTTCGCGGCCTTCAGGGCGTCGTAGGCGTTCTCCTCGTCGGTGACGATGACGAGGGTGAGCACCATGCCGACGGCCGGGGTGCCGATCGCCCGCCGCCCGAGCACCAGCGCCTTGTTGATCTTGGAGGACGTGGTGTCCGTCAGGTCGGTCTTCATGGCCGGCGCCAGCTCCGTCCGTCTCGTGCGAGCATCTCGTCCGCCTCGACCGGACCCCAGGTCCCGGACTGGTACTGCGCGGGCTTGCCGTGCGTGTCCCAGAACTGCTCGATCGGGTCGAGGATCTTCCAGGACAGCTCGACCTCCTCGACGCGCGGGAAGAGGTTCGAGTCGCCGAGCAGCACGTCGAGGATGAGCCGCTCGTACGCCTCGGGGCTGGACTCCGTGAAGGACTCGCCGTACGCGAAGTCCATCGACACGTCCCGGATCTCCATCTGGGTGCCGGGCACCTTGGAGCCGAACCGCACCGTCACGCCCTCGTCCGGCTGGACCCGGATGACGATGGCGTTGCGGCCGAGTTCCTCGGTCGCGGTGTGGTCGAAGGGGGAGTGCGGGGCGCGCTGGAAGACGACCGCGATCTCGGTGACGCGGCGGCCGAGCCGCTTGCCGGTGCGCAGGTAGAAGGGGACGCCCGCCCAGCGGCGGTTGTCGATCTCCAGCTTGACGGCCGCGTAGGTGTCGGTCTTCGACTTGGGGTCGATGCCGTCTTCCTGGAGGTAGCCGACGGCCTTCGCGCCGCCCTGCCACCCGGCCGCGTACTGGCCGCGGACCGTGGAGGCGCCGAGGTCCTTGGGCAGCTTCACCGCGCCGAGGACCTTGGTCTTCTCGGCGGCCAGCGCGTCGGCGTCGAAGGAGGCGGGCTCCTCCATCGCGGTCAGCGCGAGCAGCTGGAGCAGGTGGTTCTGGATGACGTCACGGGCGGCGCCGATGCCGTCGTAGTACCCGGCGCGGCCGCCGATGCCGATGTCCTCGGCCATGGTGATCTGCACGTGGTCGACGTAGGACCGGTTCCAGATCGGCTCGAAGAGCGTGTTGGCGAAGCGGAGCGCCAGGATGTTCTGGACGGTCTCCTTGCCGAGGTAGTGGTCGATCCGGAAGACCTCGTTGGGCGGGAAGACCTCGTGGACGACCTCGTTGAGCTCCTCGGCGGAGATCAGGTCGTGGCCGAAGGGCTTCTCGATGACCGCGCGGCGCCAGGAGCCGTCCTTCTGGTCCGCCAGGCCGTGCTTCTTCAGCTGCTGGACGACCTTGGGGAAGAACTTCGGCGGGACCGACAGGTAGAAGGCGAAGTTGCCGCCGGTGCCCTGCGCCTTGTCCAGCTCCTCGACGGTGGTCTTCAGCTGCTCGAAGGCCTCGTCGTCGTCGAAGTCGCCCTGGACGAATCGCATGCCCTGGATCAGCTGCTGCCACACCTCCTCGCGGAACGGGGTGCGCGCGTGCTGCTTGACGGCCTCGTAGACCTCCTGCGCGAAGTCCTCGTCCTGCCATTCCCGGCGGGCGAAGCCGACGAGCGAGAAGCCCGGCGGCAGCAGGCCGCGGTTGGCCAGGTCGTAGACGGCAGGCATCAGCTTTTTCCGGGACAAATCGCCCGTGACGCCGAAGATCACCAGGCCCGACGGCCCCGCGATGCGCGGGAGCCGTCGGTCTGCGGCGTCACGGAGCGGGTTGGCTCCGTGGACTGCGCTCAAAGTGCTTACGCCTCCGAAGGTGCGAGGCGCGCGAGCTCCGCCTCGGTGGACTTGAGAAGGTCGTTCCAGGACGCCTCGAACTTCTCGACGCCCTCGTCCTCGAGGAGCTGCACGACCTCGTCGTAGCTGATGCCCAGCTTCTCGATGGCCGCGAGCTCGGCGCGCGAACGGTCGTACGTGCCGCGCACCGTGTCACCGGTGACCTCGCCGTGGTCGGCGGTGGCCTCCAGGGTGGCTTCCGGCATGGTGTTGACCGTGCCGGGGGCGACCAGGTCCACGACGTACAGGGTGTCCTTGTACGCCGGGTCCTTGACGCCGGTCGAGGCCCACAGCGGACGCTGCTTGTTGGCCTGCGCCTTGTCGAGGGCGGCCCAGCGCTCCGAGGAGAAGACCTCCTCGAACGCCTCGTAGGCCAGACGGGCGTTGGCCAGGGCGGCCTTGCCCTTGAGGGCCTTGGCCTCGTCGGTGCCGATGCCGTCCAGGCGCTTGTCGATCTCCGAGTCCACCCGGGACACGAAGAAGGACGCCACCGAGTGGATCCTGGAGATGTCGAGGCCGCGCTCGCGGGCCTTCTCCAGACCCGCCAGGTAGGCGTCCATGACCGCGCGGTAGCGCTCCAGCGAGAAGATCAGCGTGACGTTGACGCTGATGCCGAGGCCGATGACCTCGGTGATCGCCGGCAGACCCGCCTTGGTGGCCGGAATCTTGATCAGGGTGTTGGGGCGGTCCACCAGCCAGGCCAGCTGCTTGGCCTCGGCGATGGTGGCGGTCGTCTCGTGGGCGAGACGGGGGTCGACCTCGATGGAGACCCGGCCGTCCTGGCCCTCGGTCGCCTCGAAGACCGGCCGCAGGATGTCGGCGGCGTCGCGGACGTCCGCCGTCGTGATCATGCGGATCGCCTCGTCGACGGTCACCTTGCGGGCGGCGAGCTCGGCGAGCTGCTGCTCGTAACCGTCACCCGAGGAGATCGCCTTCTGGAAGATCGACGGGTTGGTCGTCACGCCGACCACGTGGCTCTGGTCGAGGAGCTCGGCCAGGTTGCCGGACGTGATCCGCTTGCGCGACAGGTCGTCCAGCCAGATCGCGACGCCTTCGTCGGAGAGGCGCTTGAGAGCGTCTGTCATGAGAATTGCATCTCCAATAAGTCGTACGTATGCGGGTCAGCGCGCGGCGGCGTCGATCGATTCCCGGGCGGCGGCGACGATCGCCTCCGGCGTGAAACCGAACTCACGGAACAGGACCTTCGCGTCCGCCGAGGCACCGAAGTGCTCCAGCGAGACGATCCGGCCGGCGTCCCCGACGTACCGGTGCCAGGTGAGACCGATACCGGCCTCGACCGCGACCCGGGCCTTGACCGACGGCGGCAGGACGGAGTCCTTGTACTCCTGGCCCTGCTCCTCGAACCACTCCACCGACGGCATCGAGACCACCCGGGTCGGGACGCCGGCCGCCTGGAGCTGCTCGCGGGCCTCGACGGCCAGGTGCACCTCGGAGCCCGTGCCGATCAGGACGACCTCGGGCGCGCCGCCCTCGGCCTCGAAGAGCACGTAGCCGCCCTTGACGGTGTCCTCGTTCGGCGCGTAGGTCGGCACACCCTGGCGGGTGAGCGCGAGGCCGTGCGGGGCGCCCTTGCCGAAGACCTTCGTGTGGCGCTGCGTGATCTCGCGCCAGGCGATGGCCGTCTCGTTGGCGTCGGCCGGACGGACCACGTTCAGACCCGGGATCGCGCGCAGCGAGGCCAGGTGCTCCACCGGCTGGTGCGTCGGGCCGTCCTCGCCCAGACCGATCGAGTCGTGGGTCCAGACGTACGTGACGGGGAGGTGCATCAGCGCGGACAGCCGCACCGCGTTGCGCATGTAGTCGGAGAACACCAGGAAGGTGCCGCCGTAGATGCGCGTGTTGCCGTGCAGCGCGATGCCGTTCATCTCCGCGGCCATCGAGTGCTCGCGGATGCCGAAGTGGAT
Source organism: Streptomyces sp. NPDC002057 (assembly GCF_040296665.1). Classification (NCBI taxonomy): domain Bacteria; kingdom Bacillati; phylum Actinomycetota; class Actinomycetes; order Kitasatosporales; family Streptomycetaceae; genus Streptomyces; species Streptomyces sp. NPDC002057. Next base: position 107,912 of record NZ_JBEOXR010000004.1, on the reverse strand, counting down.
CGTGCGGCCGTACTGGTCGGCCTCCGGCAGCGGGTTGCCCTCGGGCAGGAACGACGAGTCCTTGTCGATCGTCGTGTTGTTGGAGCCGGCGAGGTCGGCCGAGCCGCCCCACAGCTCCGGGATGACCGCGCCGAGCGCCTTGAGGACCTGACCCGAGGCGGCGCGGGTGGCGACACCCTTGCCCGGCTCGAAGACCGGGAGCTTCTCGGCCCAGCCGGCCGGCAGCTCGTTCGCCTGCACGCGGTCGAACTCGGCGGCACGCTCCGGGTTGGCCGTACGCCACTCGGCGAGCGACTTCTCCCACGCGGCGCGGGCCTCACGGCCGCGGTCGCCGAGCGCACGGGTGTGCGCGATGACCTCGTCGGAGACCTCGAAGGTCTGCTCCGGGTCGAAGCCGAGGACGCGCTTGGTGGCCGCGATCTCCTCGTCGCCGAGCGCCGAGCCGTGCGCGGCCTCGGTGTTCTGCGCGTTCGGGGCGGGCCAGGCGATGATCGAGCGCATCGCGATGAACGACGGACGCCCGGTCTCGGCCTCGGCGGCCCTGATCGCCGCGTACAGCCCGGCCGGGTCCAGGTCGCCGTTGGCCTGCGGCTCGACGCGCTGGACGTGCCAGCCGTACGCCTCGTACCGCTTCATCGTGTCCTCGGACACGGCGGTCTCGGTGTCGCCCTCGATCGAGATGTGGTTGTCGTCCCACAGCAGGATCAGGTTGCCGAGCTTCTGGTGGCCGGCGAGCGAGGACGCCTCCGCGGAGATGCCCTCCTGAAGGCAGCCGTCGCCGGCGATCGCGTAGACGCGGTGGTCGAACGGGGAGGCGCCGGTGGCGGCCTCCGGGTCGAACAGACCGCGCTCGAAGCGGGCGGCCATCGCCATGCCCACGGCGTTGGCGACACCCTGGCCCAGCGGGCCCGTGGTGGTCTCGACGGCGGCGGTGTGGCCGTACTCCGGGTGGCCGGGGGTCTTCGAGCCCCAGGTACGGAAGGCCTTCAGATCGTCCAGCTCAAGACCGAAGCCACCCAGGTACAGCTGGGTGTAGAGGGTCAGGGACGAGTGTCCCGCGGAGAGGACGAACCGGTCGCGCCCGACCCACTCGGGGTCGGCCGGGTCGTGCCGCATCACCTTCTGGAAGAGGGTGTACGCGGCGGGCGCCAGGCTCATCGCCGTACCGGGATGGCCGTTGCCGACCTTCTGTACGGCGTCCGCCGCCAGGATGCGGGCGGTGTCCACCGCGCGCTGGTCCAACTCGGTCCACTCGAGGTCTGTGGTGGTCGGCTTAGTGCTCACCCTGGGTCAGGGCTCCTCTCCACATGTCTGAAGCCGGTGACTGAGGGTGTACCGGCGTTGTCGAGCCTACCCCCGCCGGAACGCCCCTCTTTTCGTGTGCATGCCCCTCAAATGAGCGGACACAGCAAGACTGCCGCCGCCCGTGTGACTTCGCCTCCCGAACCGTGTCCACGCCTTGGGACACACCCCCTCAACACGACCCCACCCCCGCGAAGATCGGTGTCTGGGCAACGTCTACAGTGGCGTGGTACGCGCAAGCTTCACCCCGCCTTCATCCGGGGAGCTTGCTGGGAATTTCTCTGTCAGGGGTGTGCGTGACGGCCGTCGAGTCCCGACCCGCAGGGGTCGTCTTGACTCCCAGCCCGGGGGGCCATCGGCCGTTCGGGGCCCGCGTCAAGGCATTCGTGGCGCTGACCAAGCCGCGGATCATCGAGCTGCTGCTCATCACCACCGTCCCGGTGATGTTCCTCGCCGAGCAGGGCGTGCCCGACCTGTGGCTGGTGCTCGCCACCTGCTTCGGCGGCTACCTGTCGGCGGGCGGCGCCAACGCGCTCAACATGTACATCGACCGCGACATCGACGCGATGATGGACCGCACCTCCCAGCGACCGCTGGTCACGGGCGTCCTGACCCCGCGCGAGGGCCTGGTCTTCGGCCTCACCCTCGCCGTGGTCTCCACGCTCTGGTTCGGCCTGCTCGTCAACTGGCTCTCCGCCGCCCTCTCGCTCGGCGCGCTCCTCTTCTACGTCGTGGTCTACACGATGATCCTGAAGCGCCGCACCGCGCAGAACATCGTCTGGGGCGGCATCGCCGGCTGCCTGCCGGTCCTCATCGGCTGGTCGGCCGTGACCAACTCGATGTCCTGGGCCGCGGTCATCCTCTTCCTCGTCATCTTCTTCTGGACGCCGCCGCACTACTGGCCGCTGTCGATGAAGGTCAAGGACGACTACGCCCGCGCGGGCGTGCCGATGCTCCCGGTGATCGCCTCCAACCGGGTCGTCGCCAAGCAGATCGTCGCGTACAGCTGGGTGATGGTCGCCGTCTCGCTGCTGCTCACCCCGCTGGGCTACACGGGTTGGTTCTACCTGACCGTGGCCCTGCTGACCGGTGGCTGGTGGCTCTGGGAGGCGCACGCGCTGCTCCACCGCGCGAAGAACGGCGCGACCGGCGCGAAGCTCAAGGAGATGCGCCTCTTCCACTGGTCCATCACCTACGTCTCGCTGCTCTTCGTGGCGGTCGCGGTGGACCCCTTCCTCCGCTAGGGCCCGGTCCGCGGCGCAGCCGCGGGCGCGCTCCGCTCAGATGATCCGCTCGGCCGACGGCCGGGTCACGTGGGATAGGCCACGTGACCCGGCCGTCGCCAGTCGATCTACCCCTCGGTAGCATCGGTTTCATGGCAGAAACGAAGCACGAAGAGCGCAAGGCGGCCAAGCTCGCCAGGGAGATCCAGTCCTTCTCCAAGGAGCACGGCGGCTCCGAGGGACACCTCGCGCACATCGGCCAGGCGGGCACCCGGATCGTGCTCGTCGGGACCGACGGCGGCTGGGGCGACCTCGTCGCGCCGACGTACGCGATCGCCGAGAAGGCCGCCGAGAAGGCCGGTCTCACCCTCCACGAGGAGTTCGACGGCGAGTTCGCCGCCAAGGTCGCCACCGGCCCGTACGAGTGGAGCCGGATGGCCGGTATCCAGATCGGCGGACCCTCCGGCAGCTGAGGCAACAACCTCGCGCGGGGCTCACCCGTTAGGACGTGTGGAGACGAGAACACGTCCACACAGGGAGCCCCCCGAGATGATCGACACGCCGAGCCTGGTGGACCAGTACTGCCACGGGGTGCTCCGTAGGGAGCTCGGCCTCGGCACCTTCGAGGCCCACCTCGGCGCCCAGCTCGGCGCCGGTGGCGCGCTGCCCGCCGCGGGCACCACCTTCTTCGACACCCAGACCGGCTTCGCCGTGCGCCGGTGGTGCCCGCCGCTCCTCGGGCTCGAACCGCACTGCACGCCCGCCCGCTACCTCGCGCGCCGCCGCGAACTCGGTGTCGCCGAAGCGGCCCGGCGCCTGCTCCGCGCCTCCGGGATCGCCACCTACCTGGTCGACACCGGCCGCCCCGACGATCTGACCGGGCCCGCCGAACTCGCCACCGTCGGCGCCGCCGAGGCACACGAGATCGTCCGCCTGGAACCCCTCGCCGAACAGATCGCCGACACCTCGGGAACCGTCGAGGCCTTCCTCGCCAACCTCGCCGAGGCCGTCCACGGGGCCGCCGCCCACGCCGTGGCCTTCGCCTCCGCGGAGGGCGCCCGCCACGGGCTCGCGTACGCCCCCGACCCGCCGGAGCCCGGGGAGGTGCGCCGGGCGGCGGGCCGCTGGCTCGCCGGACGTCCGGCGGGCGAGAGGCTCGGCGACCCCGTCCTGCTGCGGCATCTCCTCTGGACCGCGGTCACCGCGGGACGCCCCCTCCAGCTGCACACCGGGGACCGCGACCCGGCCTCGATCGCCGGCTTCGCCGCCGCCACCACCGGACTCGGCGCCGACCTGGTGCTGCTGCACTCCTACCCGCACCACCGCGCCGCCGCGCACCTGACCGGCGCGCACGCGCACGTGTACGCGGACCTCGGCCCCGTCCTCGTCCACACCGGGGCACGGGCCGCGGCCGTCCTCGCCGAGGTCCTGGAACGGGCGCCCTTCGGCAAGCTGCTGTTCTCCAGCGGCGCCCACGGGCTGCCCGAGCTCCACGTGGTCGCCGCGAGCGTCTTCCGCACCGCCCTCACGCGGGTGCTCGGCGAGTGGGTCATGGACGGCGCCTGGTCCCGCAAGGACGCCCAGCGCGTCGCCACGATGATCGCGGCGGACACCGCGCGCCGGGTCTACCGGCTGGACCGGCCCGGTGTCGGTCCCCGTTGGTAACGTGCGGGAGCAAGATCGAACGGATCACGGGGGAGGCGACAGCCGTGCGGGAGACGACATGCCACGAGGTCGGCGGGGCGAGGATCGAGCGGGCGCTCGACGACATCCGGGGGCGGGTCTTCGACCGCTGGCACGACCTCCGGTACGGCGGGCTGTCGCTGTCGGGCCTGGTGCGGGCGCGCGACGAACTCCTCGACCACGTCGGGGCCCGCACCCTGGAGGACCCCGCGCTCGCCGCGGGCTCCTCGGGGCCGGCGCTGCTGACCGCCGCCGAGTGCGCCCTCGGAGTGCTGGGGATCGGCTGCTTCCCCGGCGGTGACTGGGACGTCCCGCTGCCCCTCGTCGACGAGACGCTGTCCAGCGCCGACCAGCTCTTCGACGAGGACGTGGACCGGGACCACCAGGTGCCCACCGCCCGCACCTGGACCGAGGCCTTCGGGCTCTGCCTCATCAGCGGGCTGGCCTGGGAACGGCGGCGGGTGATCGGGCCGCTGCTCCGGGAGGACTACGCGCCCGCGATCCGCGAGGGCGTGCCGTACTCGCGGTTCGACTCGGTCTCGGAGCCGGCGGACCTCGCCGAGATGGACGCGCTGTGCGCGTACCTGACCGTCCGGAGCGGACCGTACCCCGGCGCCGTGTCCGGGCCCGTCCCGGTGGGCCTGCCCGGGGCGGAGGAGCGGGCGGCGGCGGCGCGGGCCCTCGACGCGGCCGGCGCGCTCGGGCCGGACCAGCGGCTGCTGCGGGTGCTGCTCGACGACGACCGGGAGGCCTTCGAGCGGGCGCTCGTGGAGCGCCTCGAAGAGCACCGCGCGGGCCTCGGGACCGATCCCGAGCCCAGGACCCTGCTGCCGGTCGGGACCGTCGCCCTGGCCGCGCTCGCGCACCTGGCGCACGGCTGGGAGCCGGGCGTCCGCTCCGGCTACCTCCCCGACGCGCTGCTGCGGGCGCCGGTGGCCGCGTAGCGCCCCGCCCGCACGGAGCCCGTACGGCCGATCGCCCCGGCCGCCCTCGTCGGGGCGGCCGGGGCGATCGGGGCGGAACGGTGCCGGGCGGTCAGGCGGTCGCGAGCTGGGGGTCGGCCTGGGCCGGGATGTCCGCCGTGGGGGCCGGGCGCTCGCGCATGCTCAGGGCGAGCCGCAGGACGGCGATCCACATCAGTGAGGAGCCGAGCATGTGGACGGCGACGAGGACCTCGGGGACGCCGGTGAAGTACTGGACGTAGCCGATGGCGCCCTGCGCGAGCAGCACGACCAGCAGCTCCCGGGCGCGCGCCCGGGTGTCGAGCGGGGCGTCCACCACGCGCAGCACCAGCCACATCGCCACGGCGAGGGCGCAGACGACCCAGGCGGAGATGGCGTGGATGTGGGCGGCGTCCGTCCAGTCCCACGGCATGCGCGGCACGTCGCTGCTGTCACCGGCGTGCTTGCCGGCGCCGGTCACCGTCGTGCCGGCCGCGATCAGCAGACCCGAGGCGACGGTGATCGCCCAGGACAGCTTGCGGACCGGGCGCGGCACGCGGGGGCGGGGGGCGGTGTCGCCCTCGCCGGTCCGGTGCCAGGTGATGACGGCGACCGTGAGCAGGGCGTTCGCGGCGAGGAAGTGGCCGGCCACCGTCCACGGGTTGAGGCCCATCCACACCGTGATGCCGCCGAGGACGGCGTTGCTCATCACGATCCAGAACTGGGCCCAGGCCAGCCGGGTGAGGCCGCGCCGCCAGGGCTTGGTGGACCGGGCGGCGATGATCGCCCAGCCGACGGCCGCCGACAGGACGTACGTCAGCATCCGGTTGCCGAACTCGATCACGCCCCGGTAGCCCTGCTCGGGCGTCACGATCAGGCTGTCGTCGGTGCACTTGGGCCAGGTGTCGCAGCCGAGACCGGAACCGGTCAGCCGGACCGCGCCGCCCGTGACGATGATGAGGACGCTCATCACGACGGCGGAGAGCGCGGCGCGCCGGAGCGTCCTGGGGGACGGGGTCCAGCGCCTGGCGATGGAGGCGAGGGGGGTCAGCACGCGCCCTATCGTAGGCCGGGGCTTGTGCACGCTTTCACGAGGGGTGCCTTGTCGGGAAACGTCACCCTCTGGGACCCCTCGGCTACTCCCAGCGGAAGAACTTCGCCGCCGCGCCCAGACCGAGCACCGCCCAGACCGCCAGGGTCAGCGCGTCGCCCCAGGGGAGGGACGCACCGTCCTGGAGGATCGCGCGCAGGCCGTCCGAGAGGGCGGAGATCGGGAGCAGCTCCAGGACCGAGCGGGCCGCGTCCGGGAACCTCTCCAGCGGGACGATGACCCCGCCGCCCACCAGGAGCAGCAGGAAGACGAGGTTCGCGGCGGCCAGGGTGGCCTCCGCCTTCAGGGTGCCCGCCATCAGCAGGCCGAGGCCGGAGAAGGCGGCCGTGCCGAGGGCCAGGAGCAGCAGCACGGAGAGCACGCCCGTGAAGGTCGAAGCCCCCTGCGGGGACCAGCCGAGACCCAGCGCGATCGCCGTCAGGAGGGTGATCTGGAGGACCTCGGTGACCATGACGGCGAGCGTCTTGGACGTCATCAGGGCCCAGCGGGGGAGCGGTGAGGCGCCGAGGCGCTTGAGCACCCCGTACCGCCGCTCGAAACCGGTCGCGATGGCCTGGCCGGTGAAGGCGGTCGACAGGACGGCGAGCGCCAGGACGCCCGGGGCGAGGAAGTCGACGGCCCGGTCGGCGCCGCCCGTCTTCGAAGCGGGCACGGTGACGATGTCGACGGTGGAGAAGAGCACCAGGAGCAGGGACGGGATGATCACCGTGAGCAGGAGCTGCTCGCCGTTGCGCAGCAGCATCCGGGTCTCCAGCGCCGTCTGCGCCGCGATCATCCGGCCGACGGGGGCGGCACCAGGCCTCGGGGTGTACGTACCAGTGCTCACGACCGCAGATCCTTGCCCGTCAGTTCGAGGAAGACGTCCTCGAGGGTGTGGCGCTCGACGGAGATGCCGTCGGGCATGACGCCGTGCTGGGCGCACCAGCTGGCCACCGTGGCGAGCAGCTGCGGGTCGACGGCGCCGGTGATCCGGTACGTGCCCGGGAGCGGCTCCGCCGCGGCCGTGCCGTCGGGCAGCGCCTTGAGCAGGGAGCCCAGGTCGAGTCCGGCGCGCCCGGTGAAGCGCAGGGTGTTCTCGGCGCCGCCCCGGCACAGCTCCTCGGGGCTTCCCTGGGCGGCGATCCGGCCGGCGTCGACGATGGCGACGTCGTCGGCGAGCTCCTCGGCCTCCTGCATGAAGTGGGTGGTGAGGACGGTGGTCACCCCGTCGGCGCGCAGCTCGCGCACGAGGTCCCAGGTGGCGCGGCGGGCCTGCGGGTCGAGTCCGGCGGTCGGCTCGTCGAGGAAGACGAGCTCCGGCCGGCCGACGACGGCCATGGCGAGCGCGAGGCGCTGCTGCTGGCCGCCGGAGAGGCGCCGGTAGGTGGTGCGGCCGCAGGAGCCGAGGCCGAGCCGCTCGATCAGGGCGCCCACGTCCAGCGGGTGGGCGTGCAGCTTCGCCATGTGGCGGAGCATCTCGTCGGCGCGGGCGCCGGAGTAGACGCCGCCGGACTGGAGCATCACGCCGATCCGGGGGCGCAGCGCGGCCGCGTCGGCGACCGGGTCGAGGCCGAGGACGCGGACGGTGCCGCCGTCGGGCCTGCGGTAGCCCTCGCAGGTCTCGATGGTGGTCGTCTTGCCGGCCCCGTTGGGGCCGAGGACGGCGGTGACGGTGCCCGCCCGTACGTCGAGGTCGAGGCCGTCGACGGCGGTCTTGGTGCCGTACCGCTTGACCAGGCCGCGGACCTGGACGACGGACTCGACGGACGTGTTTCGCATGCCGGGAAGTCTAGAGAGGGGGTGAAGGTCCTCCGGCGGGGGGCCGGTTTCTTTTCTCTCCCCGGATCCTCGGCGGAAGGGCCGGTTTCGGTGATCCGGGACGCGGCCCGGGCGTCACCGCGCCGGGCCGGATCGCGGGCCGTCGAGCACCTGTGGCCTGCGGGTACGGCGTCGCGGGGCGATCGGAGCGGAGCTCGGATTCGTCCTACGAATGATCATTTCCGCAGGTCAGGTAAGCCTTACCTGAGTGACGCACGGCACCGTCGCCACCCCGGACGCCGCTTGTCAGTCCGAGATTAATTACGCAACAATGGCGTTGTGAAAAACGTTGGCGCGGCTCCGGTGGAGGAACTCGCGACCCGTGAGCGTTCGACGCGCAACCGGGTCGCACGGTCGATCCTGGATCACGGGCCGTCGACCGTCGCCGACCTCGCCGGGCGGCTCCGCCTCACCCAGGCGGCCGTCCGTCGCCATCTCGACTCGCTCGTCGCCGAGAACGTGGTCGAGGCCCGCGACCAGCGGGTCTACGGCACCCGCGCCCGAGGTCGCCCCGCGAAGATCTTCGCGCTCACCGACTGCGGCCGGGACGCCTTCGACCAGTCGTACGACTCCCTCGCCGTCGAGGCGCTCCGCTGGATCGAGCGCAACGCCGGAGGGGAGGCGGCCGTGGCCGCCTTCGCCCGCGACCGGATCGAGGCCCAGGCGGACGCCTACCGCGAGGCGGTCGAGGCCGTCGAGCCGGAGCGGCGGGCCGAGGCGCTTGCCAAGGCGCTGACCGCCGACGGGTACGCTGCCACTGCGCGGAACGCGCCGGTCGGCGAGCAGCTCTGCCAGCACCACTGCCCGGTCGCCCACGTCGCCGAGCAGTATCCACAGCTGTGCGAGGCGGAGACGGAATTCTTCTCCCGCCTCCTGGGAACGCACGTCCAGCGTCTGGCCACCATCGCGCATGGTGACGGCGTCTGCACCACGTTCATCCCGCACGGCGCTCCACAGACCACCGAATCAGCATCCGCAAGTACGGCCGGGAGGAACCCCGCATGACCACCGAGATCAGCCACCCCGAGCTCGAGGGCCTGGGTCGGTACGAGTACGGCTGGGCCGACTCCGACGCCGCCGGTGCCACCGCCAAGCGCGGTCTGAACGAGGACGTCGTCCGCGACATCTCCTCGAAGAAGAACGAGCCCGAGTGGATGCTGAAGCTGCGTCTCAAGGGTCTGCGTCTCTTCGGCAAGAAGCCCATGCCGACCTGGGGCTCCGACCTCTCCGGCATCGACTTCGACAACATCAAGTACTTCGTGCGCTCCACCGAGAAGCAGGCCGCTTCCTGGGAGGACCTGCCCGAGGACATCAAGAACACGTACGACAAGCTCGGCATCCCCGAGGCGGAGAAGCAGCGCCTCGTCGCCGGTGTCGCCGCCCAGTACGAGTCCGAGGTCGTCTACCACCAGATCCGCGAGGACCTGGAGGAGCAGGGCGTCATCTTCGTCGACACCGACACCGCGCTGAAGGAGCACGAGGAACTCTTCCGCGAGTACTTCGGCACCGTCATCCCGGTCGGCGACAACAAGTTCGCCTCGCTGAACACGGCCGTGTGGTCCGGCGGCTCGTTCATCTACGTGCCGAAGGGCGTGCAGGTCGAGATCCCGCTCCAGGCCTACTTCCGCATCAACACGGAGAACATGGGCCAGTTCGAGCGGACGCTGATCATCGTCGACGAGGACGCCTACGTCCACTACGTCGAGGGCTGCACCGCCCCGATCTACTCCTCGGACTCGCTGCACAGCGCCGTCGTCGAGATCATCGTGAAGAAGGGCGGCCGCTGCCGCTACACGACCATCCAGAACTGGTCGAACAACGTCTACAACCTGGTGACCAAGCGCGCCGTCGCCTACGAGGGCGCCACCATGGAGTGGGTCGACGGCAACATCGGCTCCAAGGTCACCATGAAGTACCCGGCCGTCTACCTGATGGGCGAGCACGCCAAGGGCGAGACGCTCTCCATCGCCTTCGCGGGCGAGGGCCAGCACCAGGACGCCGGCGCCAAGATGGTCCACATGGCCCCGAACACCTCCTCCAACATCGTCTCCAAGTCGGTGGCGCGAGGCGGCGGCCGCACCTCCTACCGCGGTCTCATCGAGATCGGCGAGGGCGCCCCCGGTTCCAAGTCGAACGTGCTCTGCGACGCGCTGCTCGTCGACACGATCTCCCGCTCCGACACGTACCCCTACGTGGACGTGCGCGAGGACGACGTCTCCATGGGCCACGAGGCCACCGTCTCCAAGGTCTCCGAGGACCAGCTCTTCTACCTGATGAGCCGCGGCCTCACCGAGTTCGAGGCCATGGCGATGATCGTCCGCGGCTTCGTCGAGCCCATCGCCAAGGAACTCCCGATGGAGTACGCCCTGGAGCTCAACCGGCTGATCGAGCTGCAGATGGAGGGCTCGGTGGGCTGACGCCCCCCGTCCCCGCAGCGACCGACTCCGTACGTACGTAGGAAGAGAGCAACACAACAGCCATGGCTGAGGCTCAGAACATCCCGGCGGGCTCCACCACCGCCGGCTCGATCGCGGTGGCCGCCGAGTCCACCGTCGCCACGCGCATGAGCGCGCCCCCGTCCTTCGACGTCGCGGACTTCCCCGTCCCGCACGGCCGCGAGGAGGAGTGGCGGTTCACGCCGCTCGCGCGCCTCCGAGGCCTGCACGACGGCACCGCCGTCGCCGCGGGCGAGGGCGTCAAGGTCGAGATCGAGGCCCCCGAGGGCGTCACGGTGGAGACCGTGGGCCGCGAGGACGAGCGCCTCGGCAAGGCCGGCAAGCCGGTCGACCGCGTCGCCGCCCAGGCGTACTCCTCCTTCGAGAAGGCCTCGGTCGTCACCGTCGCCAAGGAGGCCGTCCTCACCGAGCCGATCCGCATCGCGGTGCACGGCCAGGGCGGGGTGGCCTTCGGCCACCAGGTGATCGAACTCGGTGCGTTCGCCGAGGCCGTCGTGGTCATCGACCACACCGGCGACGCGGTGCTCGCCGCCAACGTCGACTACGTCCTCGGCGACGGCGCCAAGCTGACCGTCGTCTCCGTCCAGGACTGGGACGAGAAGGCCGTCCACGTCGCCCAGCACAACGCGCTGGTCGGCCGTGACGCCTCCTTCAAGTCCGTCATCGTCACCTTCGGCGGCGACGTCGTCCGCATCCACCCGCGGGTGGCGTACGCGGCCCCCGGCGGCGAGGCCGAGCTCTTCGGCCTGTACTTCACCGACGCGGGCCAGCACCAGGAGCACCGCCTCCTGGTCGACCACAACACCCCGCACTGCAAGTCCAACGTGGCCTACAAGGGCGCGCTGCAGGGCCAGGACGCGCACGCCGTCTGGATCGGCGACGTGCTGATCCAGGCCGCCGCCGAGGGCACGGACACGTACGAGCTCAACCGGAACCTGGTCCTCACGGACGGCGCCCGGGTCGACTCCGTACCGAACCTGGAGATCGAGACCGGCGAGATCGCCGGCGCCGGTCACGCCTCGGCCACCGGTCGCTTCGACGACGAGCAGCTCTTCTACCTGATGTCCCGCGGCATCCCGGCGCCCGAGGCCCGGCGCCTCGTCGTCCGCGGCTTCTTCGCGGAGCTCGTCCAGCAGATCGGTCTGCCGGACGTCGAGGAGCGCCTGCTCGCCAAGATCGAGGCGGAGCTGGAGGCCTCCGTCTGATGGCCTTCGTCCGAGTCTGCACGCTGAGCGAGCTGGAGGCCGACACCCCGAAGCGGGTCGAGGTCGACGGCACGCCGGTGTCGGTCGTGCACACCGAGGGCGAGGTGTTCGCGATCAACGACATCTGCTCGCACGCGAACGTCTCCCTCTCGGAGGGCGAGGTCGAGGACTGTGCCATCGAGTGCTGGCTGCACGGCTCCAGCTTCGACCTCCGCACCGGTAAGCCCTCCGGTCTTCCCGCGACGCGCCCCGTCCCCGTATACCCCGTAAAGATCGAAGGGGACGATGTGCTCGTCTCCGTCACCCAGGAGTCCTGAGTCACCCATGGCAACGCTTGAAATCCACGACCTGCACGTCTCCGTCGACGCGGAGAACGGCCCCCGCGAGATCCTCAAGGGTGTCGACCTGACCATCAAGCAGGGCGAGACCCACGCCGTCATGGGCCCCAACGGCTCCGGCAAGTCGACCCTGGCCTACTCCCTCGCCGGCCACCCGAAGTACACGATCACCGGCGGCACCGTCACCCTCGACGGTGAGGACGTCCTGGAGATGTCGGTCGACGAGCGCGCCCGCGCCGGCGTCTTCCTGGCCATGCAGTACCCGGTCGAGGTCCCCGGTGTCTCGGTCTCCAACTTCCTGCGCACCTCCGCCACCGCCGTCCGCGGCGAGGCGCCCAAGCTGCGCACCTGGGTGAAGGAGGTCAAGTCCGCGATGGAGCAGCTCCAGATGGACCCGGCCTTCGCCGAGCGCAACGTCAACGAGGGCTTCTCCGGCGGTGAGAAGAAGCGCCACGAGATCCTGCAGCTGGAGCTCCTCAAGCCGAAGATCGCGATCCTCGACGAGACCGACTCGGGCCTCGACGTCGACGCCCTGCGTGTCGTCTCCGAGGGCGTCAACCGCGTCCGCGAGACCGGTGAGGTCGGCACGCTGCTGATCACCCACTACACGCGCATCCTGCGCTACATCAAGCCCGACTTCGTGCACGTCTTCGCGAACGGCCGCATCGCCGAGTCCGGCGGCGCCGAGCTCGCCGACGTCCTGGAGAACGAGGGCTACGACAAGTACGTGAAGGGTGGCGCGTCCGCGTGACTTCTGCCCATCAGGGGCTCTCCGGCCTCCTCGACACCGAGGCGATCCGCAAGGACTTCCCGCTCCTGGATCGCGTGGTCCACGACGGCAAGAAGATCGTGTACCTCGACTCCGCGGCGACCTCGCAGAAGCCGCGGCAGGTCCTCGACGCGCTCAACACGTACTACGAGCGTCACAACGCCAACGTCCACCGCGGCGTCTACACGGTCGCCGAGGAGGCGACGGCGCTGTACGAGGGCGCCCGCGACAAGGTCGCGGCCTTCATCAACGCGCCGAGCCGCGACGAGGTCATCTTCACGAAGAACGCCTCCGAGTCGCTCAACCTCGTGGCCAACATGCTGGGCTGGGCCGACGAGCCCTACCGCGTGGACCACGAGACCGAGATCGCCATCACGGAGATGGAGCACCACTCCAACATCGTGCCGTGGCAGCTGCTCTCGCAGCGCACGGGCGCGAAGCTGAAGTGGTTCGGCCTCACCGACGACGGCCGTCTCGACCTCTCGAACATCGAAGAGGTCATCACCGAGAAGACCAAGATCGTCTCCTTCACGCTGGTCTCGAACCTGCTGGGCACGGTCAACCCGGTCGAGACGATCATCCGGCGCGCCCAGGAGGTCGGTGCGCTCGTCTGCATCGACGCCTCCCAGGCGGCCCCGCACATGGTCCTGGACGTGCAGGCGCTCCAGGCCGACTTCGTGGCCTTCACCGGCCACAAGATGTGCGGCCCGACCGGCATCGGCGTGCTGTGGGGACGGCAGGAGCTCCTGGAGGACCTGCCGCCGTTCCTCGGTGGCGGCGAGATGATCGAGACCGTCTCGATGCACTCCTCGACGTACGCGCCGGCTCCGCACAAGTTCGAGGCGGGTACGCCCCCGATCGCCCAGGCCGTCGGCCTCGGCGCGGCCGTGGACTACCTGTCGGCGATCGGCATGGAGAACATCGCGCGCCACGAGCACGCGATCACCGAGTACGCCGTCCGGCGCCTCCAGGAGGTTCCGGACCTGCGGATCATCGGCCCCACCACGGCCGAGGACCGCGGCGCGGCGATCTCCTTCACGCTCGGCGACATCCACCCGCACGACGTGGGCCAGGTCCTCGACGAGGAGGGCATCGCGGTCCGGGTCGGTCACCACTGCGCGCGACCGGTCTGCCTGCGGTACGGAATTCCTGCGACCACGCGGGCGTCGTTCTATCTGTACTCCACCCCGGCCGAGGTCGACGCCCTGGTCGCGGGACTCGAGCACGTACGGAACTTCTTCGGGTAGGGGCTTGGTCGTGAAGCTTGATTCGATGTACCAGGACGTCATCCTGGACCACTACAAGCACCCGCACGGGCGCGGTCTTCGGGACGGCGACGCCGAGGTGCACCACGTCAATCCGACGTGCGGCGACGAGATCACGCTCCGCGTGAAGTACGACGGCACGCGCATCGAGGACGTGTCGTACGAGGGTCAGGGCTGCTCCATCAGCCAGGCCTCGGCGTCCGTCCTCAACGAGCTGCTCGTCGGCAAGGAGCTGGCCGAGGCGCAGAAGATCCAGGGCACCTTCCTGGAGCTGATGCAGTCCAAGGGCCGGATCGAGCCGGACGACGCGATGGAGGAGATCCTGGAGGACGCGGTCGCGTTCGCCGGAGTCTCCAAGTACCCGGCCCGGGTGAAGTGCGCGCTGCTCAGCTGGATGGCGTGGAAGGACGCGACCGCCCAGGCGCTGGGTGAGGACGACCAGAAGTCTGTGAGGAAGTCGGCATGACCGAGAACGCCGAGGCCACGATGAAGCCGGCCTCCGAGGAAGAAGTCCGTGAGGCGCTGTACGACGTCGTCGACCCCGAGCTGGGCATCGACGTCGTCAACCTGGGCCTGATCTACGGCATCCACATCGACGACGCGAACATTGCGACGCTGGACATGACCCTGACGTCGGCGGCCTGCCCGCTGACCGATGTGATCGAGGACCAGGCGAAGTCCGCGACGGACGGCATCGTCAGCGAACTGAAGATCAACTGGGTCTGGATGCCCCCGTGGGGCCCGGACAAGATCACGGACGACGGCCGCGAGCAGCTGCGCGCGCTCGGCTTCAACGTCTGAGATCCGGACCGTGTGAGACGGCCGCACCCCCTCGGGGTGCGGCCGTTCCGCTTCTCCGTGCGCTCAGAGGGCTCCGGCGGCCCGTGCCAGGTCCGGGGCCAGGTTCTCCCGGCGGATGCGCTGGTCCACGTAGAGCAGGGCGGTGACCAGGGGCGGGAAGACCGAGACGATCGCCTGGGTGACCAGCTGGCCGAGGACGAGGAACGTGAGGACGAGCGCCAGGGAGGCCACCACCGCGGCGGAGTCCTCGCCCGAGAAGTCGGTGGCCGCCAGCGGGGTCGACGCCAGCATGGACAGGACCTGCTGGATCAGCATGCCGACCACGGAGGCCAGGACCCCGGCGGCCAGGACGCAGCCGAAGACGCGCCACCAGTCGCCGCGGACCAGCTGCGAGGAGCGGCGCATCGAGTCGACCGCGCCCCGCCCCTCGATGACGGCCGCCGCCGGTGCCAGGCTGAACTTGACCCAGATCCACAGCGCGAGCGGGATGAGGAGCAGCGCGCCCAGGATCATCACGAGCGGCAGGACGTAGGTGCGGTCGCCGGTGCCGAGCAGGACGACGAAGAGGCCGATGAAGGCCGCTGCGAACAGGGCGAACGGGACCATCAGGGCCAGGCTGGTCAGGAACACCGTGCCGAACACGGCCGGCATGCGGGACCAGGAGCGGCGCCAGATCGCGCCGAAGGTCGTGGGCCGGCCGAGGACCGCCTCCTGGACCACGGCGGGACAGGCCGCCGCCACCAGGGCGCCGGCACAGAGCATCGCGATCATGCCCACCAGCCAGACGCAGACGAAGGCGACGATCAGCGGCCGGAGGTCGTCCCAGGGCGGCTCCTGCCCCTCGGGCAGGTCGAACACGGCGGGCAGGGTGTCGCCGACGGCCGCGTACGCGATGCCGATCGCCGCGGCGACGACCACCAGGGCGCCGAGGTAGGCGGTCGCGGCGACGCCGAGGAGCTGCTTCCAGTAGCGGCCGATGGTGGCGAAGGCGCCGGTCAGGATCGCGCTGAAGCCGAGCGGCGCCAGGGGTATCACGCCGGGCTTCGGCGGTGGGGGCGGCGGCGGGTAGCCGTAGCCGTAGGGCGGCGGCCCCGGGGGAATCGTCATGCGGGACACCGTATCGGGCCATGATGTGTACGACCGTACGCATCGTTGTGTACGCTTGTACGCATGGGATACGGACTGCTCGCGGGTGCCATCGTGGCCGAGCTCCTCGCCACCACCTCCATGAAGTACAGCGAGGGCTTCACCAAGCTCTGGCCCTCGATCGCCACCGGGGTGGGCTACGTCATCGCCTTCGCCCTCCTCGCCCAGGCGATCAAGACGCTCCAGGTCGGCACCGCGTACGCCATCTGGGCCGGTGTCGGCACCGCCGCCATCGCCGCCATCGGCGTCCTCTTCCTCGGCGAGACCCTCAGCCTCGCCAAGGTCGCCGGGATCCTCCTGATCGTCGCCGGGGTCGTCGTCCTCAACCTGGGCGGCGCCCACTGATGGCCCGCGCCCGCCGCCACGACCCCGAACGCCGGGACCGGATCGTCGACGCGGCCCTCCGCGTCGCCGGGCGGTCCGGGATCGCCGGGCTGAGCCACCGCACCGTCGCCGCCGAGGCGGACGTGCCGCTCGGCTCGACCACGTACCATTTCGCCTCCCTCGACGAACTCCTCGTCGCCGCCCTGCGCAAGGCCAACGGGGACTTCGAGCGGCTGCTCCGCGAGAACCCCTCCCTCAGCGCGCCGGACAGCGACCTCGCGGACGCGCTCGCCCGCCTCATGGGGGAGTGGATGGGCGGCGACCGCGCCCGTGTGGAGCTGGAGTACGAGCTCTACCTCGCCGCCCTCCGCCGCCCCGCGCTCCGCCCCGTCGCCGCCGAATGGGCCGAGACCGTCGTCGCCGTCCTCGCCTGCCGCACGGACCCGGCCACCGCCCGCGCCCTGGTCGCCCTCGTCGACGGCATCTGCCTCCAGTCCCTGCTCACCGGGGGCGCGTACGACGAGGGGTACGCGCGCGAGATGCTGGCCCGCCTCCTGAACGATGGACCGAAACCCTCCCCTCCGGGCTCGTCGGAACCGCCCACCGGCTCGACCGACACCTGAGACCGGTTGGCCCGCGCGGGGCCCCGCCGGTTAGGTTCTCCGTCATGACCACTGCTCCTCGCACCACCGGCGCCGTCGCCGCCGGCCTCGCCACCATCTCCGGCGACGGCACCGTTCTCGACACCTGGTTCCCCGCCCCCGAGCTGACCGAGGCGCCCGGCCCGGCCGGCACCGAGCGGCTCACCCCCGACGAGGCCGTGAACGCCCTCGGCGAGGGCGCCGCCAAGGCCCTCGGCGTGGACGCCCGCCGGGGCGTCGAGGTGGTCGCCGTCCGTACCGTCATCGCCTCGCTCGACGAGAAGCCGCTCGACGCCCACGACGCCTACCTCCGTCTGCACCTGCTCAGCCACCGGCTGGTCAAGCCGCACGGCCAGAGCCTCGACGGCGTCTTCGGCCTCCTCGCCAACGTCGCCTGGACCTCGCTCGGTCCGGTCGCCGTCGACGACATCGAGCGGGTCCGCCTCAACGCGCGGGCCGAGGGCCTGCACCTCCAGGTGACCTCGATCGACAAGTTCCCGCGCATGACCGACTACGTCGTGCCCGCCGGGGTCCGCGTCGCCGACGCCGACCGCGTCCGCCTCGGCGCCCACCTCGCGGCCGGCACCACCGTCATGCACGAGGGCTTCGTCAACTTCAACGCCGGCACCCTCGGCACCTCCATGGTCGAGGGCCGGATCTCCGCCGGCGTCGTCGTCGGCGACGGTTCCGACATCGGCGGCGGCGCCTCCACGATGGGCACCCTCTCGGGCGGCGGCAACGTCGTCATCTCGATCGGCGAGCGCTGCCTGATCGGCGCCGAGGCCGGCGTCGGCATCGCCCTGGGCGACGAGTGCGTCGTCGAGGCCGGTCTGTACGTCACGGCCGGCACCCGGGTGACGATGCCCGACGGCGAGATCGTGAAGGCCCGCGACCTCTCCGGCGCCTCGAACATCCTCTTCCGCCGCAACTCGGTGACCGGCGCCGTCGAGGCCCGCCCGAACAACGCGGTCTGGGGCGGACTGAACGAGGTCCTGCACAGCCATAACTGATCCACCGGTGATCCGCCACCGCCCCGCCCGGCCCTGAACGGCCGGCGGGGCGGTCGGGGTTCGCCGAGGAACTCCCGCCACACGACAACCGATTCGGTGACTCTGCGTTAACAAGGATGGAGCGCAGGGTTCCAATCAGCAGACAAGGCGAGGAGTCGACATGAGGACCAAGCCCACGGTCGCCGCAGTGCTCACGGTGGCGGCGGTTCTGCTGCCGGCCGGGACGGCCGCGGCGGACGAGACGCACAGTCACTCGCACAACGGGCCGAACGTCTCCCTGATCTCCACCGGGCAGATCGACGATCCCCTGGAGGACGTCCTGGAGCACGCGGCGATCCTCGGACGGACCTACACGAGCGACTCCGCCTGATCCGACAGGACCAGCGCCTCGAACAACCCCCGCAGCCCGTCGGCCGTCTCCCGGTCGGCGGGCTGCAGCGGTTCACGGACCGGGCCGCCGAGCAGCGCCTTGACGGTCACCGTGCCGGGCAGGCCCGCGGCCATCATCCGCTCGGCGAGCGGCAGGAGCCGGGCGTTGAGCCGGGCCGCCTCCGCCGTGTCGCCCGCGTCGAAGGCGTCGAGGACGGCCCGCAGCTGACGGGGCGCCACGTTCGCCACCGTACTGACGTAGCCGGCGCCGCCGACCGCGTACAGCGGCAGGTTCAGCTCCTCGCAGCCCGAGTAGTACGCGAGCGAGGTCTCCGCGATCACCCGGGCCGAGCCCAGCAGGTCGTACGCGCAGTCCTTCACCGCCACGATCCGCGGGTGCTCGGCGAGCCGCAGCATCGTCGCGGGCTCGACGCGCGTACCCGTGCGGCCCGGGATGTCGTAGACCATCACCGGCAGCGAGGTGGCGTCCGCGACCTTCAGGAAGTGGGCCTCCACGGCCGGCTGCGGCGGACGGCTGTAGTACGGGGTGACGACGAGCAGTCCGTCCGCGCCCGCCCGCTCCGCCTGGCGGGCCAGCTCGGCGGTGTGCCGGGTGTCGGCGGTGCCGACGCCCGCCACGACCGGGGCGGCGGGCCCGACGGCCTCCCGGACCGCCCGGACGAGCGCCGCCTTCTCGGCGTCGGTGGTGGTCGGCGACTCGCCGGTGGTGCCGTTCAGGACCAGGCCGTCACAGCCCTCGGCGACGAGCCGGGCGGCCAGTTCGGCGGCCCGGTCGAGGTCGAGCGAGCCCGTCGGCGTGAACGGGGTGATCATCGCGCAGAGCGCGCGGCCGAAGGGGAGGGCCCGGTGGGGGCGGGAAGTGCTCATCCCCCGAGTCTCGGCGCAGCCGTCGGTGAAGGTCCACTTAGTTCTTCTTCGGCCGAAAGGTCACGAGGGCTAAACCGTGCCGGTCTGGCATGATCGACGGGCGCGACAGGGGGACAGGGAGAACAGCACAGCATGAGCTCACACAGCACGGCCGGAGAGCGCGTCGCGCTCGTCACCGGCTCCTCCTCGGGCATCGGCGCCGCCGTCGCCCGCCGCCTCGCCGAGGCCGGCTACCGGGTCGTCGTCAACTCCGCGCGCTCCGTCGAGGCGGGCGAGCGGCTCGCCGCCGAACTGCCCGGCGCCGTCTACCTCCGGGCGGACGTCTCCGACGAGAGCCAGGCCAAGGCCCTCGTCGAGCGGGCCGTGGAGACCCTCGGCCGCCTCGACCTCCTCGTCAACTGCGCCGGCACCACCCGGTTCATCCCGCACGACGACCTCGAAGCCGCCTCGCCCGAGGTCTGGCGCCACCTCTACGACGTCAACGTCATCGGCGTCTGGCAGACCGTCACCGCCGCCGTCCCGCACCTGCGGAGGACCCGCGGCGCCATCGTCAACGTCTCCTCCCAGGCCGGCGTCCGGCCGGGCGGCAGCTCCATCCCGTACGCCGTCTCCAAGGCGGCCGTCAACCACATGACGAAGCTCCTCGCCAAGGCCCTCGGGCCCGACGTGCGGGTCAACGCGGTCGCGCCCGGCCTCATCGACACCCCCTGGTTCGACGGCGTCGACGGCGCCGACGCGGCCAAGGCGCACGTGGCGGACGTCGTCCCGCTGCGTCGGGTCGGCCGGGCCGAGGACATCGCGGGAGCCGTCCACGACCTCGCCCACGCCTCGTACATCACGGGTGAGGTGCTGCTCGTCGACGGCGGCGGACACCTGCTCGGCTGATCCGCCGTCCGAAGCCTCAGAGGGGCAGCTTGAAGCCGTCGTGGCTGCGCGCGAAGCCGAGCGAGACGTAGAAGCGGTGGGCCTCGGTCCGCCGCTTGTCGCTCGTCAGCTGGACCAGCGCGCAGCCGCGTTCCCGCGCCCGCGCCACGGCCCGCTCCATCAGCTCCCGGCCGAGACCGCCGCCGCGCCGGTCGGCCCTGATCCGGACCGCCTCGACCAGGGCCCGCTCGGCGCCGCCCCGGCCGAGCCCCGGGATGTACGTGACCTGGAGGCAGCCCAGGACGAGGCCGCCGTCCGTCAGGACCAGCATCTCGTTGCGCGGATCCGCGTCGATGTCCGCGAACGCCCGCTCGTACGCCGCGGTGACGGTGACCGAGGCGGGGTCCACCACCGTCCGCTCGTCGGCCAGGAGGGCGAGGACGGCGGGAAGTTCGGCGCGGGTCGCGGGGCGGAGGGCGAGGTCGCGAAGGATCATGGCGCGAAGTCTCGCACGGCGACAGGCCTTGACCTCAACCATGGTTGAGGGGGAACGGTGGAGGCATCCGAGGAACAGGAGACCTCCCTGATGGACACCGTCGTACACCCCGATGCCCGCCCCGACCTCCACCGTCCCGGAGTCGGACTCGTCCTCGCCAGCACCTGGCGGGTGGCCACCCCCGAGCGCCAGCGCGCGGCCGTCGACGCCATCCGCCAGGCCTGGGAGAGCAGGGAGTGGCCCGACCTCGGACTGCACGCGTACAGCGTCTACATCGGGACCGACGGCGACTCGCTGCTGCACTACTCGCAGTGGACCGGCGAGCGGGCCTACGAGGACTTCCTCCGGACCCAGCGCGACGACCGCAACGCCGAGATCGACGCGGCCGTGCCCGGCGTCCGGCGGGTGGCACTCCATCGCTACGCGCCGCCGTACCGCTCCGCCGTCCTCGACGAGCGGAGCGCGGGGGCGCCGCCCGGGGCCGTCGCGCTCGTCGAGGTCGACTTCGACGGGCCGGACGCGGGGCGCCAGAAGGCCTGGGTGGACGCCGTGCTCACCGCCATGGCCGACGACGCGGGGAAGCGGTCGGCGTTCGGCGGGATCGGCGCGCACTTCCATCTGTCCACCGACGGCCGCCGGGTCCTGAACCTCGCCGAGTGGGAGAGCGAGCAGGCCCATGTGGAGTGGCAGGCGGAGTACGCCCCGCTCAGCGAGGCCTGGGCGCGGGTGCACCACCACCCGGGGCTCGTCGGCAGCCGGGTGCGGCGGTACACGCCCGCGCTCAGCATGAGCGCGGGCGGGTGACCGGGGCCGGGCGGCGTCCTACGGGCGGAAGCGCAGGACCTGCGGGTCGTGGTCGCTGTCCTGGTCGGCGAACTCCGCGTTGATGTGGACGCTGTCGTACTCGAAGTGGCGCACGCCGGGGCTGGTCAGGATCTGGTCGAGGACCTGGCTGTTGCCCTGGTAGACGTACGAGTAGCGCTCACCGCGCGGCAGCGACTTCACGGCCGGGTACAGCGCGCCGCCTTCGGTCAGCGCCTTCGTCGTGCCGGAGAACTCGAAGTCGTTGATGTCGCCGACGACCAGCACGTCGGCCTGCTTCTCGACCGCCAGGAGCTGCTTCACGAAGCCGTTGACGGCCTGGGCCTGGAGCAGGCGCTTGGCCTCGGAGGAGCGGTTCGGCGGCTGGTGGTGCGAGACGATGGACTCGTCGCCGCCCTTGGAGCCGAAGTGGTTGGCGATCACGAAGACCGTGCGGCCGCGGAAGACGAACTCGCCCGCGAGCGGCTTGCGGCTGCTCTCCCAGGCGGTGTTCGCCGGGTCGACGCGGCCGGGCGAGAGGGTCAGCTCGGCGTGGCCCTTGCGGCCCGTCACGGCGGTGGCGGTCGTGGCGTCGGCGCCCGCGCGGTCCGTGAAGGAGACCCGCTCCGGGTTGAAGAGGAAGACCTGACGGATGTTGCCGCCGGGCTCGCCGCCGTCCTTGTTGTTCTCCGGGTCGACCGAGCGCCACTCGTACGCCGGCCCGCCGGCCGCGACGATCGCGTCCGTGAACTTCTTCACCGTCTGGTCGGCGGCGACCGTGCCGTCGTTCTTGGCGCCGTTGTTGTCCTGGATCTCCTCCAGGGCGAGGATGTCGGGCGCGGCCAGGTTGTCGACAACGGCCTTCGCGAGCGCGTCGAACTTCTCCTGCGGGTCGCTCGGGTCGAGGTTCTCCACGTTGTACGTGGCCACGGCGAGCTCGTTGCGGTGCTGCCGGTCCGTGGTCTCGCGCTCCAGACCCCGGTCGACGACCGTGCCGAGCGTGCGGGCCGTCAGGGTGTAGCCGCCGAACTGGTTGAAGTCGAGCGGGCCCTCGGTGGTGCCGGTCAGCCGGTCGCCGACGTTCGCCTTGGGGAACGGCTGCTGGGCGACCGGGGTCAGCGACTGGATCTGCAGACGGCCGGTGTTCTGGTCCTCGTACGAGCCGTAGACCGTGCCGCCGCGCCGGTTGCGGTTCTCCCAGGGCTTCACCGTCACCCACAGCTCGGAGTACGGGTCGGTGGCGCCGACCACGCGCGAGGAGCCGATCCGGACGTTGGTGCCCTCCAGGGACTCGTAGTAGTCCAGGGCGTACTTGCGCGGGTTCAGCGTCAGGCCGTTGATCGAGCCCTCGGCGGCCGGGTCGCCCTCCGGGGCGTACCGGGAGGGGACGGACCAGGACGAGATCGTCACCGGGGCCGGGACGGGGTTGCCCTGGGAGACCACCGTGACGACCGGCTTGGAGAGCTGCGTCAGCGACTGGTTGCCGGAGGTCAGGCCGCCGGGCACGTACTCGGTGACCGTGCCGCTCAGGCTGACCGCGTCGCCGACGGCGACCGTCGGGACGGAGCTGGTGAAGACGAAGAGGCCCTCACTGGTGGCCGGGTTCGCGTCGCCCTCGGGGTCCTGGATCCAGAAACCGCGCGAGCCGTAGGTGCGGACGCCGGTGACGATGCCCGTGACACCGGCGACCTGCTTGCCGACGAGCGGGGAGACGCGGGTCGTGCCCTGGATGTCGTGGATGCGGACGCCGGCCGCGGTGTCCTCGGTGGCGGCGCTCGCGGAACCGGCGAGCAGACCCGCGGCGAGGGCGGAGGCGACGACGGCGGAGACCGCGGCGGATCGCGCGACGGTGCGGCCGGCAGATCTCGGTATGGAGGAAGGCATCAGGGGACTCCGAGGGTGCTTGGAGGAACGGCAGATGAATCTACGCGCGTCAATCTCTTTGCAGAGCGCCCAACTTGTCAAGAGTCGACGGGTGTACGAAGGCTGACGGATCGGTGAACCGGCGGACGTCCTCCCGGATGCGTCTACGCTGAGAACCGCTCTCCGAGCCCACCCCGCGGTCATCACCCATGACCGCCCCTCCATCCCCCTTCACCCACGGACGCGTCGAGGAGACCCCCCAGATGTCAGCGGAGCACCCCACCCTTCCCCCCGTTCGGCTCCGTGCGGACGCGGAGCTGGCGCGGGACGCCCTGGCCGCCCCCCTCCTCGCCCACGCGGTCAGGCTGGCCCGCTGGGCCGGGCCCGACACCCGCGTCGACGCCGGCGGCGAACTCGTCGACGAGCAACTGCCCGAGGCCGTCGAGCTCCTGGGCCTCAGCGACGGCGAGGACGGCGAGATCTGGGCGGGCGACGCCTGGCGCCTCGCCGTCGACACCGGCCTCGTGGCCGTGGAGGACGGCCAGGAGTCGGCGGAGGGCGACACCCCCGGGCGGGCCGCGCCCGGGGAGAACCTCGCGCTCGTCACGGCCGGTTCGCCCCAGGACGTCCTCGGGATCTGGCTGGACGGCTTCGACGCGGTCTTCGCCGACGCCGTCGCCCCCGTCCTCGACGACCTGGACGGGATCGTCGGCGAGGACGGCGAGATCGACTTCGAGTCGCTCGACTGGGACCCCGAGGCGGAGGCCGAGTTCCTGGAGGGCGTGCTCGGCAACCTCTACCTGCTGACCGTCAGCGAGGGCGGGGCCGGGGAGGGACCGGTGCCGCTGCCCGCGCTCGCCGCCTCGATGGTCGTCCCCGACGACATGGGCGAGCCCACCGACGACGTCCTGGAGCAGGTCTCCGACGCGATGATGCGGCTCGACGAGCAGTTCCGGCTGCTCGAACCGATCGGGCTCGTCGCCTACCAGCCCGTCGACGAGGCCCTGATGGCCGAGGAGGGCGAGGAGCCCGCGCCGCCCGTCGACGACGAGGACGTCAGCCGGTACGGCATGGTCCGGCTCACCCCGCTCGGCCTCTACGGCGTCCGCGCCCGGATGCTGGAGGCCGGTGTCGACGCGCCCGCCGTCGGCGACCTCGCGGAGAAGGGCGCCGACGCGCTCCTCGACGGCATCGCCGGCTACCCGGAGGCCGCCGCGCGCGAGGAGACCGCCGGGTGGCTGGAGGGCCGCGACGCGCTCGGCGCGGCCCGGGAACTCCTGCACGCCGCGCGCGGCGCGGACGCGGGCTCGCCGCTCCGCCGCCTCCACTGCCAGCAGACGCTCTCCCTGGTGGGCCCGGAGGCGGAGCCCGCCGTGCGCGAGGTCCTGGACGACGCGGAGCTCGGCGGCCTCGCGCGGGTCTGGCTCGCGGAGCGGGGCGCGGCGGACGTCCCCGCGCCGCCGGAGTCGATGATCTTCTGGCTGGCGATCGACACGATCGCCGCCCAGCTCGACGCGGACGGCGACCTGGCGGAGGTCCAGGAGCTGATCGAGGGGCTGACGGGACGCCACAGCGGCTTCTTCGAGGCGGCCTGGCGGGTGGAGCACCCGGCGACGGCGGAGGTCCTGGAGGCGATGGGCCGCCTGCACCGGGACAAGACGGTGGCGAAGGAGGCCCGCAAGGCGGCGTTCAAGGCGCGGTCGCGGTCCGGGGGCTGAGGACGGGGACCCGGCAGGGGGCGCTGGGCGCGACGGCCGGTGATCCCGTAGGGGGAGCGGCGGGCACGACGGCCGGGGACCCGGCAGGGGGCGCTGGGCGCGACGGCCGGGGACCCGGCGTCGTCCGGCCCCCCTCCCCTGAGGGGGCCGCGCCCGGCCGTGTTCCCGTGGCGTTCAGGCGGTGTTCGTGGCGGCGCGGGAGGGTGGCCCGCGACATCCGGGCCAGCACAGGGAGAACGCCACACCATGCCCCTCAACCGCAGAGAGTTCACCAAGCAGTCCGCCGTCGCCGGTGCGGGACTCGCCCTCACCGGTGTCGTCGGCGCTCTCGCCACCGCGCCCGAGGCGCTCGCCTCCGACGACCCGGAGGCGTACGGCCACGGTCACGACCACGATCACGACCACGGTCATGGGCACGGTCACGGCCGCCGGCTCGGCTACGGGCCGCTCGTCGCCGACCCCGAGGGGATGCTCGCCCTGCCCGCCGGGTTCTCGTACCGTGTCGTCACCCACAGCGGTGTGACCCGGCTGGAGTCCGGCGAGTTCACGCCCTCCAACCACGACGGCACCGCCGCCTTCGCCGGGCCGCGCGGCACCACGTACCTCGTCAACAACCACGAGCTCAAGGGCGTCCGGGCCGGCTGGAAGCACCCCGTCCCGCTCGTCGAGGGGCTCGTGTACGACCCCGCCGCGGCCGGCGGCTGCACGGTCGTCGAGGTGCACCGCGACGGCACCGTCGCCGAGTGGGTCGGCATCGCGGGCACCTCCACCAACTGCGCGGGCGGCAGCACCGCCTGGGGCACCTGGCTGACCGGCGAGGAGAACTCCGACCGCGCCGGCGTCAACGGCATGACCAAGGACCACGGCTACATCTTCGAGGTCGACCCCCGCGACCGGCGCGCCAACCGCGACCCGAAGCCGATCAAGGCCTTCGGCCGGTACGACCACGAGGCCGTCGTCATCGACCCCCGGCGCGGCCACGCGTACCTCACCGAGGACGCCTCCAACCCCAACGGACTGCTCTTCCGCTGGGTGCCGCCGAAGGGCTTCGAGCACGGCCGCGGCAAGCTCCGCCGGCTCGCCGACGACGCCGGTGTGCTCCAGGCCGCCAAGTGCATCGACTCCGCCGGCCGCTTCGTCGACGACCTCTCCCGGGCGTCCCGGATCGGCACCGTCTACGGCGTCGACTGGGTCGACGTCCCCGACCGCGACGGCCGCACCACCTCCGTCCGCAAGCAGTTCGCGGCCGGTCAGGTCACCCGCGCCCGCAAGCTGGAGGGCATGTGGTGGGCCGACGGCGGCGCGTACGTCGTCTCCTCCTACGCGCGCGAGGAGAGCCCCGGCGCCGCGCACGACGGCCAGGTCTGGTTCTACGACCCCAAGCGCCGCACGCTCACCCTCAAGGTGCTGCTCGGCGTGAACGCCGCCCCCGACGAGGACGGCGCCTACGACGGCCCCGACAACATCACGGTCTCCCCGTACGGCGGGCTCGTCATCGCCGAGGACGGCGAGGGCGTCCAGCACCTCTTCGGCGCGACCGACTCGGGCCGCACCTACCCGATCGCCCGCAACGACCTCAACGGCAGCGAGTTCACCGGCGTGACGTTCTCGCCGGACGGTGACACCCTGTTCGCGAACATCCAGGATCCGGGCATCATGGTGGCGATCACCGGCCCCTGGCGCCGCCAGCCCCGCCGCTGATCCCCGCGGCGGGCGCCGTCACCGAACCTCCCCAGGGGTACGGGCGCTGACCCCTGGTCAGCTCCATGGACTGACATCTAACATGTCAGTCCATGGACGTATTACGGCCCGTGGGCCGGACCCTGCTGCGTGACCGGGCGTACGAGGCGCTGCGCGAGGCCATCGTGCGCGGTGATCTCGCCCCCGGCGCCCCGCTCAAGGACGCCGACCTCGCCGATCGGCTCGGGCTCTCGCGCGCCCCGGTGCGCGAGGCCCTGGCCCGGCTCGGTGACGAGGGGCTCGTCGAGTCCAAGCCCCAGGCCTACACCCGGGTCACCCGGCCGGTCAGCCGGGTCGTCAGGGACGCCGCCTCCGTGGTGCGGGTCATGCACGAACTCGCCGCCAGGACCGGCGTACCCCTGCTCGGGCCCGACGGCATCCGGGCCATGCGCGAGGCCAACGAGCGCTTCGCCGCCGCCGTCCGGGCCTCCGACGTGGAGGCCGCCCTCGACGCCGACGACGAGCTGCACCAGGTCCTCGTCGTCGCCAGCGGCAACCACGCCGCCGCCGCCACGATCGCCCGCTACACCCCTCTGATCCGCCGCGTCGAGCGGCGGCTCTTCGGCGACGCCGGGAGCTGTGGATCGGCCGAGCTGCACGCCCGTCTCATCGACGCGTGCGAGGCCGGGGATGCGGCGGAGGCGGTGCGGGTCACCACGGAGATCTGGGCGGCGCTCGAACAGCTCGCGGACGACGCCATCGAGGTGGCCGAGGTCACCGGCATCCCCGCGCCCGCCCCCGCCGCGGATTCCCCGGCTCCGTAGCGCGTCCAGGACCGTCGACCAGCAGCCGTCAGGCCGTCACCCACCGGGAGCCGCATTGCCGATCATCGATTTCGACCGCTACCCGCTCCTCTTCGGGCCCTCACCGGTCCACCCCCTCGAACGGCTCACCCACCACCTCGGCGGCGCCACCCTCTGGGCCAAGCGCGAGGACTGCAATTCCGGTGTCGCGTACGGCGGGAACAAGACCCGCAAACTGGAGTACCTGGTGGCGGACGCGCTCGCCCGGGGCTGCGACACCCTCGTCTCCATCGGCGGCGTCCAGTCCAACCACACCCGCCAGGTGGCCGCCGTCGCCGCCCGCGCCGGACTGCGCTGCGTCCTCGTCCAGGAGAGCTGGGTCGACTGGCCCGACTCCGTCTACGACAAGGTCGGCAACATCCTGATCAGCCGCCTCGCGGGCGCCGACGTACGCCTGGTGCGGGCGGGCTTCGGCATCGGCTTCAAGGAGAGCTGGGAGCAGGCCCTGCGGGAGGTCGAGGAGGGCGGCGGCAAGCCGTACGCGATCCCCGCGGGCGCCTCCGACCACCCGCTCGGCGGACTCGGCTTCGCGAACTGGGCGTACGAGGTGGCCGAGCAGGAACGCGCGCTCGGCGTCTTCTTCGACACGGTGGTCGTCTGCTCGGTGACCGGCTCGACCCAGGCCGGCATGGTCGCGGGCTTCGCCGCGCTCGCCGAGGAGGGCGGGCCGGCCCGGCGGATCATCGGCGTCGACGCCTCCGCGAAGCCCGGTCCGACGCACGAGCAGATCACCCGGATCGCCCGGGACACCGCCGCCCTGATCGGGGTCGAGCGGCCGGTGACGGCGGCCGACGTCGAACTGGACGAGCGCTACCACGCGGGGGTGTACGGCATCCCGGACGAGGCCACCCTCGACGCGATGCGGCTCGCCGCCCGCACCGAGGGCATGGTCACCGACCCCGTGTACGAGGGGAAGTCGATGGCGGGCATGGTCGACCTGGTGGACCGGGGAGAGATCGGCCGGGACTCGACCGTGCTCTACGCCCACCTCGGCGGCCAGCCCGCCCTCAACGCCTACAGCGCCCTGTTCTCCTAGGGCCTGTCGTCACCTTGCCGTCGTTGCCCGGCGGGGCAGACGGGAAGGTGACGACAGGCCCTGGACCGGACAGGGCGCCGGGGCCGGTCGCTCAGAGCGCCTGGGCGGCCGGCTTCACCATGCCGCGGACGGTCCGCGACTTCACGAACTCGCCCATCGCCGTCATCTCCCACTCGCCGGAGAACTGCTTGATCAGCTTGGCCATCATCACGCCGGTCTGCGGCTCGGCGGTGGTCAGGTCGAAGCGGACCAGCTCCTCGCCGGTCGCCGCGTCGATCAGCCGGCAGTAGGCCTTGGCGACCTCGGTGAACTTCTGGCCGGAGAAGGAGTTGACCGTGAAGACCAGACCGGTGGTGTCGGCGGGCAGCCGGCCCAGGTCGACCACGATCACCTCGTCGTCGCCCGCGCCCTCGCCGGTGAGGTTGTCGCCGGAGTGCTTCACCGAGCCGCCCAGGATGGAGAGCTTGCCGAAGTAGCAGCTGTCCTGGTGGTTGCGCTGCGGGCCGTAGGCGATGACGGAGGCGTCCAGGTCGATGTCCTTGCCCCGGTAGGCGGGCTCCCAGCCGAGGCCCATCTTGACCTGGGAGAGCAGCGGGCGGCCGCCCTTGACCAGGGAGACCGTCTGGTTCTTCTGGAGGCTGACCCGGCCCTTGTCGAGGTTGATCTTGCCGGAGCCGGGGGCCGGGGCGGCGGCCTGGGGAGCGGGCGGGGCGGCGGCCGATACCCGGGGGTCCACCGGGGCGACGGGCGGGGTCGGGGGCGACACCGGGGCGGGCGGGGCGACGGGGGCGGGGGCGGCCGCCACCGGGGCGGCGGCGGGCTCGTCGTCCACCGAGACGCCGAAGTCCGTCGCGATGCCGGCGAGTCCGTTCGCGTATCCCTGGCCCACGGCGCGGGCCTTCCACGCGCCGTTGCGCAGATAGATCTCGACGACCACCAGGGCGGTCTCGGTGGCCAGCTGCGGCGGGGTGAAGGTGGCGAGGACGCTGCCGTCGTCCGCGTTGCGGAGGGTGGCCGTGGGCTCGATGCCCTGGAAGGTCTGGCCCGCGGCGTCGGGGCTCGCGGTGACGACGATCCTCTCGATGCCGGCCGGGACGGCGCCGGTGTCCACCAGGATCGCGTCGGGAGCGGCACCGCCGCCGGAGCGGTAGGTGACGCCGGGCCCGGCCGGCTGGTTGTAGAAGATGAAGTCGTCGTCCGAGCGCACCTTGCCGTTGGCGCCGAGCAGCAGGCCCGAGACGTCGAGCCGCACGGGGGCGGTGACGTCCACCGCCACGCGAGCGACGGTGAGGGGGATGTTCGAGCCGGGGGTCATAGCGGTCATGCCAGGGCTAACGATCCGGGCGCCTTTGCCGTTCCCTTACCCTCGGCCGGTTCGGCCACCTTGATTACGGGGGTGGTTCCTGGCCTGCCGTTCGTTGCCGAAGCGGTACGCGCCCGTCCAGCGGGCCATCACCAGCTGCGCGTCGCCCGACTCGACCTCGGCGAGGAACTTCTCGGCCCGCCCGCCGCGCAGGACCCCCGCGGCGCGGCCGAGGTGGGTGAGCACGACGGAGCCGTCACGGCGCCGCTCGTAGGTGAATCCATGGGGGCGTGGCATGCCGGGCATCCTGCCGTTCCCGGTCAGATCCGTCATATGAATATTCTTTCGACCCATGGGTGCAGTGGGGGCGGAGGGGCCGGTGCTACCGGTGGGGGCAGGGGGCGCTGTGGACGGGAGCTGTTTTCGGACCCGGGACGTGGACGAGGCGCGCGAAGAGCTGGACGCCCGCTACTACACGAACCGGATGGACGTCGTGGACCGCGAGCGGCGGCCCTTCGCGGCGCGCTTCGACACCGTCGCGCTCGGTCCGCTGGTCATCGGCGACCTGAGCTGCGGGGCCGATGTGCGGATGAGCTTCGGGGAGCTCGGCGCCTACCACGTGAACGCGCCGCTCAGCGGGCGGATGGAGATGCGCCAGGGCGGGGCCCCGATCGTCGCCACGACCACCGAGGCGCTGCTGCTCGACCCGGCGGGGGACACCTTCCTCGACCGCTGGAGCGGCGACTGCCGGACCCTCTCGGTGAAGGTCGGGGCGGCCGAGCTGCGTGACCGTCTGGAGCGGCTGATCGGCCGTCCGCCCCGTGGCGCGCTCGTCTTCGCCCCCTGCCTGGACATCACGCGCGGGCCCGGTCTGAGCTGGGTGCGCTTCGCCCGCCAGGTCGCCGCCGAGGCGCTCGCCGGCGAGGGTCTGGCCCGGCACGAGCTGGTGGCCCGGCCCTTGCAGGAGGCGCTGCTCAACGGGCTGCTCCTGGCCGCCGAGCACCCCTGGCGCGAGGCGCTCGCCCATCCGGGGGAGCCGCGGCGCCCGGCCCCGGTCAAGCGGGCGATGGACGCGGTACGGGAGCGGCCCGAGCACCCGTTCACCTCCACCGAACTCGCGGCCCTGGCCCGGGTGAGCGTGCGCCGCCTCCAGGAGTCGTTCCGCGAGTACGTGGGGATGTCACCCATGGCGTACGTACGGGAGGTCCGCCTCGACCGGGTCCGCGAGGAGCTGCGGGCGGCGGCGCCGGACGAGGTGAGCGTGAGCGAGGTGGCCTGGCGCTGGGGCTTCGCCCACCAGGGCCGCTTCGCGGCGCGCTACCGGGAGAAGTTCGGCGAGTCGCCGTCGGGCACCTTGCGCGGCTGCCGCTGAGCCCCGGGGCACCCGCTGCGGCTGCCGACCGGCCGGTGCGCGGGGGCCCGCGTGCGCCGCGCGCGCTCACGGGCGTGTCCGGTGTGCGCCCCGGGCGCGTAAGGGGCGCGTACCGCGCTGACCGGTGTACTTCCATGCGTCAACCCGTCGCGCATTCCGGACAGGTGCCGCGTTCAGCGGATCGCGATGATCTTCGTGCGGGCCTACGGTGAGCACGTCCGGTCTGCCAGCGCGCGCCGTGACCCGGGCCCCGGCCGGCTCCCCCGTATCAGTCCGGCCGGGTCCTGTGTACTTCCTGCCGCCCGGGCCCGGCCCCGTCGCTCAGTGCGGCCACCGGGGCGGGTCCACGCAGAAGTGGCCGCCCAGATAGAGGTCGTCGGCGCTGCCCTCCGGCGGGAGGCCCTTCTCGGCGACGACCTTCTCCGCGTACACCTCCGAGTCGTCCTCCGGAGCGAAACCGAGCGCCCGCGCGGTGGAGAGGTCCCACCACGCGCGCGTGTTGGCGGAGGAGCCGTACACCACCGTGTGGGCCACGTCCTCGGCGGTGAGGGTGGCGTGCAGCAGCCGGGCGCAGTCGGCGGGGCTGAGCCACATCGACAGCATCCGGACCGAGGTGGGCTCGGGGAAGCAGGAGCCGATGCGGACGGAGACGGTCTCGACTCCGTGCAGGTCCCAGTAGAGCTGCGCCAGGTCCTCGCCGAAGCACTTGGAGAGGCCGTAGAAGGTGTCCGGGCGGTGCGGGGTGTCGACCGGGACCGGCGGCTCGCCCTCGCGCGGCCGCCGGGTGAAGCCGACGGCATGGTTGCTGGAGGCGAGGACCACGCGCCGGACGCCCTCCTCGCGGGCGGCCTCGTAGAGGTGGTACGTCCCGGCGATGTTGGCGGCCATGATCTTCTCGAAGCTCGACTCCAGGGAGATGCCCGCCAGGTGCACGATCGCGTCGACGCCCCGGACCGCCTCGCGCAGCGCCGCACGGTCCGCGAGGTCGGCGACGACCGCGTCCGGCGCCCCCGGCACCGGGACGACGTCCAGGAGGCGGAGCTCGTAGCCGTACGGGGGCAGCAGCTCCCGCATCAGCGTGCCGACGCCTCCGGCGGCGCCGGTGAGCAGGACGGTGCGGGGTGCGGGCATGGAGTCGATCTCCTCCGTTGAGTGGAATTCACATCCGTGGACAAACTAAGGAGCGGTCCGACGGAGCGTCAAGAGTGCGCGACAGGGCGGGTTCCCTCCTTGACCGGCC
This sequence comes from Streptomyces sp. NPDC002057, assembly GCF_040296665.1. Lineage (NCBI taxonomy): Bacteria > Bacillati > Actinomycetota > Actinomycetes > Kitasatosporales > Streptomycetaceae > Streptomyces > Streptomyces sp. NPDC002057. Next base: position 75,407 of record NZ_JBEOXR010000004.1, on the reverse strand, counting down.
GTTCCGGGCTGCTCTAGCGTGCGGAGCGTCAGTGTTCAAGAATATGGATGACAGTCATAACTGTGCACGCGAAGGCTGCACGACGGACTTCCCTGGGAGCGCCCGTGACCACTGCCCCGCTCGCCGGCCGGCTCGACGGCCTGCTGTTCTTCCCCGTCACCGCCTTCGCGCCCGACGGCTCCGTCGACCTCGACACCTTCCGCGCCCATGTGCGCGCGGGCGTCGACGCGGGCGCCGCGGCGGTGTTCGCCTGCTGCGGCACCGGCGAGTTCCACGCCCTCACCCCCGAGGAGTTCCGGGACTGCGTCGCCGCCGCCGTCGAGGAGACCGGCGGCCGCGTCCCCGTCGTCGCGGGCGCCGGCTACGGCACCGCCCTCGCCGTCCGGTACGCCCGGCTCGCCGAGGAGGCCGGCGCCGACGGACTCCTCGCCATGCCCCCCTACCTCGTCGTCGCCGACCAGGCCGGACTACTCCGCCACTACACCGAACTCGCCGCCGCCACCTCGCTCGACGTCATCGTCTACCAGCGCGACAACGCGATCCTCACCCCCGCCACCGCCGTCGCCCTCGCCCGTACCGACGGGATCATCGGCCTCAAGGACGGCCTCGGCGACCTCGACCTCATGCAGCGGATCGTCAGCGCCGTCCGCGCCGAAGGCCTCGACCTGCTCTACTTCAACGGCCTGCCGACCGCCGAACTCACCGGCGCCGCCTACCGGGGCATCGGCGTCACCCTCTACTCCTCCGCCGTCTTCTGCTTCGCCCCCGACCTCGCCCTCGCCTTCCACCGCGCCCTCACCACCGGCGACGACACCACCGTGAACCGGCTCGTCGACTCCTTCTACCGGCCGCTCGTCGAGCTCCGCGCCCAGGGACGGGGATACGCCGTCTCGCTCGTCAAGGCGGCGGTACGGAGGGGAGGCCTGGACGTGGGCGAGGTGCGGCCGCCGCTGAGCGAACCCGCCCCAGAGCACGTCGACGCGCTCATGCTGCTCGTCGACCGCGCCCGCGTCCTCCTGAAGGAGCTGGACGCGTGAGCGGCCCGCGCGCGGGCGCGTTCGCCTACCCGTGGGACGTCGACGGCGACCCCGCCGCCCCCGGGCTCCTCGCGGACCTCGGCCTGGCCCAGGTCACGCTCGCCTCCGCCTACCACTCCACCCGGGCCCTGACCCCCCGCCACCCGGCCCACCGGATCGTCACCGCCGAGCACGCCGCCGTGCTCTACCCGCCGGACCCCGGCCGCTGGGCGGGCCGTCCGCTCCGTCCCCACCCGGCGGGGGAGTGGGCCCCCGGCGACTCCTTCGGACGGGCCGCCGAGGCCCTCGCCGCCACCGGCCTCCAGGTGCACAGCTGGGTCGTGCTCGCGCACAACTCCCGCCTCGGCGCCGAACATCCGGAGACCTCCGTCGTCAACGCCTACGGCGACCGCTACCCCTGGGCCCCCTGCATCGGCCGCCCCGACGTCCGCGCCCTGCTCGTCGACCTGGCCGCCGAGGCCGCCGCGCGACCCGGCGCGGCCGGCACCGAACTGGAGTCCTGCGGCTGGTACGGCCTCGCGCACCTGCACGCCCACGACAAGACCGGCGGCGTCGCGCTCGGCGAGCGGGAGCAGTACCTGATGTCGCTCTGCTTCTGCCCCTCCTGCCGCGAGGGGTACGGGAACGAGGGCGCCGACCCCGGCGAACTGGCCGCCGCCGTGCGCGCCGCCCTGGCGCCCGTGTGGGCCGGGTCGGGGCCCGCGGGCGGACTCGGCGCCCTGGAGGCCCCCACCGCGGCCTGGCGCGCGGGGACCGCCCGGACCTTCCAGGAGGCCGCCGTCGCCGCCGTACGGGCCGCCGCCCCGGCCGGCTTCCGGGTCCTGCTGCACGCCGACCCCGACCCGTACCGCTGCGGCGCCGACAGCGGCACGGACCCGGCGCACGTCCTGGGGCTCGCGGACGGCGTGGTCGCCCGCCCGCCCCGGGTCGCCGACTTCGCGGCCCACGCGCGGCCCGGCACCGTCCTCGCGGCGAACCTCTCCGTCGTCACCGGCATGGGGGGCGCGCCCGGCCGGCTCGCGCACGACATCGGCCTCGCCCACGAGGCGGGCGCCGGCGAACTGCGCCTCTACCACGCCGGGCTGGCCTCGGACGAGGACCTGGCGGTCGTCCGGGCGGCCCTGCGGAAGCTCGGCTAGGAGGAGACCCCGGCCGCCTGCCCTCCCCCTCACCAGGCCAGATCCTCCAGCGCGTCCAGATCGGGCACCACCGTCGTCACCGGCCCCGCCCCGTCCGTGCCCACCCTCAGCTCCGCCCAGATCGTCTTGCCGCGCCGGGCGTACCGCGTCCCCCAGCGGTCCGCGTACTGCGCCACCAGGTACAGCCCGCGCCCGCCCTCGTCCGTCGTCGCCGCGTGCCGCAGGTGCGGCGAGGTGCTGCTGCCGTCCGAGACCTCGCAGATCAGCGTCCGGTCGTGGAGCAGCCTGACCCGGACCGGATCGGCCCCGTACCGCACCGCGTTCGTGATCAGCTCGCTGAGCACCAGCTCCGCCGTGAACGCCAGGTCGCCGAGCCCCCACTCCTCCAGCTTCGCCGCCGCCGCGTTCCGTACCGGCGAGACCGCCGACGGATCGCGGGCCACCTCCCACTCGGCGATCCGCTGCCGGTCGAGCAGCCGGGTCCGCGCCACGAGCAGCGCGATGTCGTCGCGCGGCGAGGGCGACAGGAGCGTCGCGAGGACGTCCGCGCAGGTCTGCTCCGGACTCCGGTCGGGGCGCGCGAGCGTCGACCGCAGCAGCCCGAGGCCCGTGTCGAGGTCCCGGCCCCGGTCCTCCAGGAGCCCGTCCGTGAAGAGCACCAGCTTGCTGTCCTCCGGCAGCCGCAGCTCCGTCGCCTCGAACGGCACATCGCCCAGGCCCAGCCCGAGCGGCAGCCCCGGAGACAGCTCGGGGAACTCGACCCGCCCGTCGGGACGCACGAGCGCCGGGCCGGGATGCCCCGCGCTCGCCACCGTGCACAGACCGGACGCGGGGTCGTAGATCGCGTACAGACAGGTGGCGCCGGTGATGCCCTCCTCCCGCCGCCGCCCCTCGGCGTCCGGCCCGTCCGACTCCCGGTCGTCGATCCGGGCCGTCAGCTCGTCGAGGTGCCCGAGCAGCTCGTCCGGGGGCACGTCGAGCGTCGAGAAGTTGTGCACCGCCGTCCGCAGCCGCCCCATGGTGGCGGCCGCGTGCAGCCCGTGCCCCACCACGTCCCCGACCACGAGCGCCACCCGCGCTCCCGGCAGCGGGATCACGTCGAACCAGTCGCCGCCCACCCCGGCCTTCGCCGGGAGATAGCGGTACGCCACCTCCACCGCGCTCTGGTCCGGCAGCACCCGGGGCAGCAGGCTCCGCTGGAGCGTCACCGCCATCGCGTGCTCCCGCGTGAACCGGCGCGCGTTGTCGATCGCCACCGCCGCCCGCGCCGCCAGCTCCTCCGCGAACGACAGGTCCTCCTCCCCGAAGGACTCCGGGGTGTCCGCGCGCCAGAAGTTGGCCATCCCCAGGACCACCCCGCGGGCGAGCAGCGGCACCGTCAGGAGCGAGTGCATCCCGAACGCGAGGGCCCGCGCAGCCCCCTCCGGGTCCTGCGCCCGCCAGCCCTCCGCCGAGGCCAGCTCCGCCTGCACCACCGCGTGCCCCGCGCTCAGGGCCGTCGCCATCGGGGTGCTGGGGACGTCGAACCGTACGGTGTCCCCGACGGGCTGGAGCGGCTGGTCGGGCCGCAGCCCGCTCAGCGCCGTCCGCCGCATCTCCGTCGTCGCCGTCGCGGACGTCGGCGGCTCCTCGCCGCGCAGCACCGGTTCGAGCAGCTCCACCGTCGCGAAGTCCGCGAACCGGGGCACCGCCACCTCCGCCAGCTCCTCCGCGGTCCGTACGACCTCCAGCGTCGTCCCGATCCGCACCCCCGCCTCGTACAGCAGCTGGAGCCGGCCACGGGCCACCGCCGCCCGGCCGGTCAGCGCGGCCAGCTCGGTGGTGTCCCGCATCGTCATCACACAGCCGGACTCGCGCCCGGCCGGGAGCGTGGGCCGCACGCTCACCGCGAGCAGCCGGTCGCCCGCCCGGTGCACCTCGTCCGTCGCCGACCGGCCCGACACGAGCAGCTCGACCGTACGGGGATCGAGGCCCAGCTCCGAGACGTGCCGCCGCTCCGCGTCCGCCGTGAGACCGAGCAGGCGGCGCGCCTCGTCGTTGGCGAGCAGCAGCCTGCGGTCCGGGCCCACGATCAGGACGCCCTCGCGGACCGCGTGCAGCACCGCCTCGTGGTGCTCCTTCATCCGGGTCATCTCGGCCGGGCCGAGGCCGTGCGTCTGCCGCCGCAGCCGCCGGCTCACCAGGGCGGCGCCGCCCACGGCGACGGCGAGCGCGCCCCCCGCCGCTCCGATGAGCAGCGGGAGCCGTCCCTCCACCGCGTGGCTGATGCTCTCCACCTCGATGCCGCTGGTGACCAGGCCGATGATCTTGCCGTCGTCGTCGACGACCGGGACCACCGCCCGGACGGCGTCGTTGGGCTCGCCCCGGAACAGCTCGGTGAACGACTCGCCGTCCACGGTCGCCCGCGTCAGGTCCCCGGTCGCCTTGCTGCCGATCAGGTCCGTCTGCGAGTCGGTGTACCGCAGACCGTCCGTGCCGAGGACGGAGATGAAGTCCACCCCCGTCGCCAGCCGGGCCGCCTCCGCCCGCGCCTGGAGCGCCGCCGTCGGATCGGGCGAGGTCAGCGCGGCGTCGATGCCGGGCGCGTGCGCGAAGGACTCCGCGACGGCGAGCGAACGGACCTGGGCGTCCCGCTCGCTGTCGCTGCGGGCCTGGTGGAACGTGATCAGCACGGCCGCCGCGATCACCAGGAGCGCGATCAGCGCCTCCAGGGCGAAGACCTGACCGGCGACGCTCCCCAGCCCGGTGCCGCGCCCACCCCGCCGCCGCTCTCCGCCCCGGGCCGTCATCCCGTGCTCCGGGCGATCAGCAGTGCCACGTCGTCCGGCGCCCCCGGCCGGCGCAGCGCCCGCAGCAGCTCGTCACAGGTCTCCTCAAGGGGCCCGCGGGCCTTGTCGAGGAGCCCGACGAGCAGCGCGAGCCGCTCGTCGATCGACTCGTGGCGGGTCTCGATCAGACCGTCCGTGTAGAGCACGAGCCGGTCCCCGGGCCGGAAGGGCACCCGGGCCGTGTGGAACGTGCCGCCGCCCACGCCGAGCGGCACCCCGGGCGAGAGGTGCACCAGCTCGGCGGGCCCGTCCACCGGAACCCGCACGGGCGGCAGATGGCCCGCGTTCGCGATCCGGCACCGGGCGTGGCCGGGGTCGTGCACGGCGTAGAGACAGGTCGCGATGTAGTGCTCCAGGCCCTCCGTGATCCGGTCCAGGTGCCGCAGGACCTGGGCGGGCGAGAGGTCGAGGTCGGCGAAGGCGCAGGTCGCCGTCCGCAGCCTGCCCATCGTGGCCGCCGCGTCGATGCCGCTGCCCATCACGTCCCCGACGACGAGCGCCGTCTTGTCCTCGGTCAGCGGGATCACGTCGTACCAGTCGCCGCCGACCTCGCTCGACGCCTGCGCCGGCTGGTAGCGGGCGGCCACCTCGAGGCCCGCCCGCTCGGGGGGCGCGCCCGGCAGCAGGCTGCGCTGGAGCGTCACCGCCGAGTTGCGGACGCTCTGGTACCAGCGCGCGTTGTCGATGCTCACCGCCGCGCGGGCCGCGAGCTCCGTCGCGAGCAGCACGTCGTCGCCGTCGAAGGGCAGCGCGTTGTGGTCCCGCTTGAGGTCGAGGGCGCCGAGCACCTCGCCGCGCGCGATCAGCGGCACCGCCAGGTACGAGTGGACCCCGGCCCGGGCGAGCATCTCGGCCGCCTCGGGGCTCCGGGCGATCCGGGCGAGGTCGCCGGGGCCGACGTGCTCGACGAGGACCGGCAGGCCGGTGTGCACACACCGGGTGACCAGACGGTCCGCCCCGTACATGGCGACCGCGCCGGGCGGGTCCGCGGCCGGCAGCGCCTCCGTGGGGGAGCCGGCCTTCACGGCGAGCGCCCGGAACAGTTCGGGCCCCTCCTCCGGCGCGCCCGGCCGGCGCAGCGCCAGGACGGAGTCGAGGACGTCGACGGCGGCGATGTCCGCGAGTTCGGGCACCACCACCGAGGCCAGCTCGTCGGCGGTCCGCTCCACCTCCAGGGTGGTGCCGACCCGGGCGGAGGCGTCCGCGATGAGGGCGAGCCGCCGCCGGGACCGGTCGGCGTCCGCGTCCGCCCGGTGCCGCTCGGTCACGTCGATGACCGAGGCGGCGACGCCCAGGACCCGGTCCTCGGCCCCTTCCAGCCGGTAGAAGGACAACGACCAGGCGTGGTCGCGGTCGGGGTCGGCCGGGGTCCGTCCGACGGTGGGGTGGTCGAGGAGCGGCGTCCCCGTCGCCAGGACGGAGCGGAGCGCGGCCTCCAGGTCCTCGGCGTCGACCTTGGGCAGCATGTCGCCGATGCGCCGGCCGATGTGCAGCGCGGCGGGGAGGCCGTTGATCCGCTCCAGGGCCGGGTTCACCAGGACGTAGCGCAGGTCGGTGTCGAGGACGGCCAGGCCGATGGGGGACTGGGAGACGAGCCGGTCGGAGAGGGCGAGCTCGGTCTCGACCCGTTCGACGGCGGAGTGGTCGGCGGCGATCCCGAGCGCGTACAGGCCGCCCAGGTCGTCGGTGAGCCGCATGTTCCGGAACTCGACGTTCCGGATGCTTCCGTCCTTGTGCCGTACGGGGAAGACGCCGGCCCATGTCGTGCCCTCGCGCAGCACCTCGCCGAAGAGGCGCATCGCCTCCTCCCGGTGCTCCGTGCCGACGATGAGCCGGGCCACGTACTGGCCCAGGGCCTCGGCGGCGGGGAAACCGAACAGGGCCTCGGCCTGCGGGCTCCACAGCACGATCCGGCCGTGGGCGTCGACGACGACGGCGGCGACCCCCAGCATGTCGAGGAGCCCCGCGCCGTCCAGGGGCGTACCCACCCGCCCCGTCGTCCCCGGGAAGGAACCGGCCGTCACCCTGCCCTCCTCCCGCCGCGAACACGCCTCCTTCCATGCTCGCCGCCCACCGGTCGGCCCGCACCGCGAGCGACGGGCGGGGACGGCTCCGGCCGGCCCTCAGCCGGTCGCGGCGGAGCGGTCCCGGGGCTCCGCGCAGCGGAGGCCGCGCCCCCGGCGCCCCCGCGCCGCGGCCCCCACCGCCCACCCCGTCCCCGCCAGGGCGAGCAGCGGCAGCAGGACGCGGACGTCGACCAGCGCGACCAGGCCCGCGCCGAGGGCGATGGCCACCGCGTTCGGGGCGAGGACGAGGGTGTGCGCGGTCGCCGCCACCCGGCCCACCGCCTCCGCCGCGGCCTCCCGCTGCACCGCCGTCACCACCGCGACGAGGACCCACGGCAGGCCGACGCCGATGACCGCGCTCGCCGCGAGGGCCGTCGCCTCGTAGGGCAGCGCCCGCACGCCCACCGCCCCCGCGAACAGCGCGAGACCGGCGGCGGCGAGCACCCGCTCCGGGACCCGGCGCAGCAGCGGGCCCGCGACCAGCCCCGCGAGGACCGAGCCCGCGCCCTGCACCGCGTAGAGGACACCGGCGTACGCGGGGGAGTGCCCGAGCCCGCGGTCCACGACGGCGTGGACCGCCGCCCCGTTCACCCCGGCCAGCAGCATCGTGAACGCGCCCGTCGCGACGAGCGGCCGCAGCACCGGCGAGGCCCGCAGCAGCCGCACCCCCTCGGCTGTCTCCCGCCACCAGTTCCGGGAGCCGGACCGCACCGGCCGCTCCTCCCACACCGGCATCAGCGCGAACACGGCCGCGGCGAGCACGAAGCTCGCCGCGTCGAGGAGGACGACGGGCCCGGCCCCGTACCGGGCGAACAGCCCCGCCGCCACCAGGGGCGCGACCAGTTTCATCGACTCGTTCGCGGTCATCCGCAACCCGTTGAGGGTGCCGAGCCGCTCCGCGCCCAGGGAGCTCGCGGCCAGCGCCTGCTCCGCCGCCTCGTGGACGGTGCCCTGCGCCCCGTACAGCACGAGCACCGCGAAGAGCAGCCACACCCGGTCCGCCGACTCCACCCACAGGAGCAGCGGAAGCAGGGCGGCCGTCGCCAGGTCGAGGCGGACCAGGAGCGGCCGCCGCCGCACCCGGTCCGCGAGCGTGCCGAACAGCGGTCCGAGGAGGACGGGCGCCCACAGGGCGAAGGCGGTCAACGCCGCCAGACTGTCGGACCCCGTCAGGGACTTCACCCAGATCCCGGAGACCAGCCACATCGCCGTCGTACCGAACCCGGACACGACGACACCTGTCAGATACCAGCGCATGGCCCCAGGCTCGCTTCTGAGGAGGCCCGGCCGGATCGGTCACCCGCCCTAGAAGGGACCGGCGGAGGGCGCTTCCGAAGGCGTGCCGGAGAGCACCTCCGAGGGGGCTGCGGCCCGGCGGTCAGCCCGCCGTGCGCGGGTGACCGTCGTCGGCTCCCCGTTCCTCGTACGGGGGCCGGGCGCCCGCCTTCTCGTACCGCAGCGCGGCCCCCGTCACCAGGGCGCCGAGCCCCTCCCACAGGCCCACACCGAGGAATCCGGCCGGGGCGCGGCCGGTGACGACCGCGAGGGTGAAGACCGCGCAGGTGAGGAGGCGGAAGGGAACCGTCCAGCGGAAGAAGGGCTTCCAGTCGGCGAGCGCGGCCAGGACGTAGTAGACGCCCATGTTGAGCGCGGCCATCGAGGAGGCCGTCAGGAAGACGAGGGTGTGGTCGCCGTCCGCGCGCCCGCCCTCGGGCACCGGATCGAAGCCCATCACCGTGAGCAGCGCGTCCGGTACGACAAGGCCCACCACCCCGAGCGCGGCGGCGAGCATGCCGAAGACCGCGATGGTCCAGCCGGACAGGGAACGGGGCAGGCGCACGGCGGTCCTCCGTGGGGTGGGAGCGGGGTGACAGCGGAATCGACGGTTCGAATGCGTGCTCGGACGCGAGCGTGACCCTGCATATCGCGTGACGGGGCCCGACTGCCAATCGGGCCCCGCCCCCAGGTCACTTCACCTCAGCGCCGCCGCCCTCGTCCGGGCCCCGCCCCACGTCACTTCACCTCAGCGCCGCCGCCATCATCTTCTGCGCCACCGGGGCCGCCAGGCCGTTGCCGCTGACCTCGGAGCGGGCCGCGCCCGAGTCCTCGATCATCACCGCGACGGCGACCTGCTTCCCGGTCGAGGGGTCCTTCGCGTACGAGGTGAACCAGGCGTACGGCGTCTTGCTGTTGTTCTCCCCGTGCTGCGCCGTACCCGTCTTGCCGCCCACCTCGGCGCCGTCGATCGCCGCGTTGGTGCCCGTGCCCTCCTCCACGACCGTCCGCATCGCGCCGCGCAGCTGCTCGGCGGTCGAGGAGGAGACGATCCGCTCGGTCTTCCCGTCCTCGAAGGTCTTCAGCGGGTCGCCGTCGGAGTCGACGACCTCCGACACCATGTGCGGGGAGGCGAGGAGGCCGTCGTTGGCGATCGCCGCCGACACCATCGCCATCTGGAGCGGGGTGGCGGTCACGTCGAACTGGCCGATGCCGGTCAGCGCCGTCTGCGCCTTGTCCATGCCGGAGGGGTACACGCTCGGGTACGCGCGGACCGGGACGTCGAGCTCGGCGTCGTTGAAGCCGAACTTCTCCGCCATCTCCTTCACCTTGTCCTGCCCCAGGTCGGCGGCCATCTTGGCGAAGACGTTGTTGCAGGAGTACCGGAGCGCGGTGCGGATGGTGGCGTTCTCGCAGGGCGCGGAGGCGTTCTCGTTCCTCAGCACGGTCCGGGTGTTCGGCAGGGTGTACGGGTCGGGGCTCTTCGTCGCCGTGTCCACCGAGCCGTACAGGCCGTCCTCCAGGGCCGCCGCCGCGACGACCAGCTTGAAGGTGGAACCGGGCGGCAGCGGCTGGCGCAGTGCCCGGTTGACCAGCGGCTTGTCCTCGTCGGTGGTCAGCGCCTGCCACGCGTCGCCGTCCGCCGTCCCGGTGATCTTCGACGGGTCGTAGGACGGGGTGGACGCCAGGGCGAGGATCCGGCCGGTCGCCGGGTCGACGGCGACCGCCGCGCCCTTCTTCTTCCCCAGCGCCCGGTAGGCGGCCTTCTGGACGTCCGGGTCGATCGTGGTGATGACCGTGCCGGGCTCCTGCTGCTTGCGGGTGACGGCGTCGAGCGGGTTCTTCAGCCGGTCGTCGGTGCCGTCGAGGACGCCGGAGTAGATGCCCTCCAGCTGGGTGGCGCCGTACGCCTGTGAGCTGTAGCCGGTGACCGCCGCGTACAGCTCGCCGTCCGTATAGGTGCGCCGGTACTCGAGGTCCGTCCCCTCCGTCTTCTTCGAGCCGGTGACCGGCGAACCGGCCACGACGATGTTCCCGAGCGGCTGCGCGTACTGCGCGATCGTCTTCCGCCGGTTCTTGCTGTCGTCCGCGAGCGCCTTCCCCTCGTACGCCTGCACCCAGGTGGCCCGGCCCAGCAGGGCGAGCACCAGGAGCAGCACGAAGACCGAGGTGCGCCTGATCGTCTTGTTCATCGCACCTGTGGGGACGAACGAACCGGTGGGGGACGTTCCGGATGTGGCGGGTTTCTCAGCGAACCTTCATCTCGGCGGCCCGCCGCGCGGGCCGGTCACCCCGCCCGCACGAACCCCGACTCGTACGCCAGGATCACCGCCTGCGTGCGGTCACGGGCGCCCGACTTCGCCAGGACCGCCGCCACGTGCGTCTTGACCGTGGCAGCGCCGACGCCCATCCGGCCCGCGATCTCCGCGTTCGTCAGCCCCGTCGCCACCAGGCGCAGCACCTCCGCCTCCCGCTCGGTGAGCCGGCCCACCCAGGGCGGGGCCACCGGCGCCCGGTGGCGGGCGTGCTCGGCGGCCAGGCCCCGGACGGCCGCCGGGTAGAGCAGCGAGTCGCTCCGGGCGACCAGCCGGACCGCGCTCACCAGCTCCTCCGCCGCCGCCCGCTTCAGCAGGAAGCCGGCCGCGCCGACGCGCAGCGCGTCGTACACGTACGCGTCGTTCTCGAAGGTGGTCACCACCACGATCCGGGGCGGCTCCGCCATCCCGGCGAGGATCTGCTCGGTGGCCCGGATCCCGTCGATCTCCGGCATCCGCACGTCCATGAGGACGACGTCCGGCCGCTCCGCCCGCACCACCGAGACCGCCTCCGCGCCCGTGGACGCCTCGCCGACCACCTTCAGGTCGGGCTCCGCGTCCAGGATGACCCGCAGGGCCGTCCGCACCATCCGCTCGTCGTCGGCGACGACCACCCTGATCACCGGAGCCCCGGCCGCCGGGGCGCTCACCGGGGGATCCGGACCGCGAGGCGCCAGACGCCGTCGGCCGGCCCGGCCTGGGCGGTGCCGCCGAGCAGCCGGGCCCGTTCGGCGATGCCGCGCAGGCCGCGCCCGCCGTGCGGGCGGGCGACCGGGGGCCGCTCGGGCAGGGGGTTCTCCATGGTGATCTCCACCTTCTCGGTACGGGCGTCGAGCCGTACGGTGACGGGCTCCCCGCCCGCGTGCCGGGCCGCGTTCGTCAGCCCTTCCTGAACGATCCGGTACGCCTCGCGCGACAGCGCCTCCGGTACGGGGGCGAGGTCCCCGGACACGGTCAGCGCCACCTTCGGTCCGGCGCCCCGCACCAGGGACTCCAGGGCGTCGAGCCCCGGCCCGGGCCCCGGGCCCTCCTCCGCGTCCCCGTCGCGCCGCAGCAGGCCGAGGACCCAGTCCAGCTCGCCGACCGTGCGCCGGGTGGTCTCCTCGATCGCGGTCAGCGCCTCCCGGACGAACTCCAGGTCCGTCCCGTCGCCGCCGTCCAGGACACGGCGGGCCGCCCCCGCCTGGAGGGTGACGGCGCTCAGCGCGTGACCGACCGAGTCGTGCAGCTCCCGTGCGAGCCGGTTGCGGGACTCCGCCTCCGCCGCGCGCCGCTCGGCCGCCGCGAGCCGGTCCGCCGGGCTCGGCCCGAGCAGCCGGGGCGCCTGCCGGGCGAGCAGGGCCCCGGTCGCGGCGGCCACGGCGGCGAGGGCGAGCAGCATGAGCAGCCCCGCCGGGAGCGCCGCCCAGCCCCACCCCGGCCGGTCGAGGCCCCAGAACGTGCCGAGCTCCGACTCCCGGAGCGACGGCGAGAACGGCAGCGCGAGCAGCGACACGGCCATCGGCGGCAGGGCCAGGGTCGCCCCGCTGAGCAGCGCTCCGACGCCCAGGTGCAGGGTGAACCAGGCGGCGGTCCGGACCCTCGCCCGGCCCTCGGCGGGGCCGTCGGCGAACCGGTCCGCCGGCACTCCGCACAGCGCCCGTGTCGCCGCCACCGCCATCGGCCGGGCCACCGGGAACAGCGCGGCGACGGCGACGAGCGGCAACCCCACCGCGTACGCCCCGAACTGCACGCCGAGGCCGCCGGTGAACATCCCGGCGTCGTCGAACAGCGACGCCATGACGAGGGAGCCGACCATCCAGAACGGCATGAACAGCGCGCCGCCCACGATCAGATGGAGCCAGCGCCGCCGGGCCCGCTGCCCGAGGAGGGCGACCGCGCACCGCTTCACGCCCCGGCGCTCCGTCGGCGCAGGAAGGCGGCCACGCATGCGCCGAGCAGCAATCCGATGATCATGTCGCCAGCGTAGGACAGCTGCATCAGGGTGGTGACCCGCTTGGCGGGATCCGAGGTCGGCAGGAGCGCGACGAGCGACATGTAGGCGCCCCAGCAGCCGATCGAGGCCGGCGCGATCCAGGCGAGGGCGAGCACGGGGCGGACCCGCAGGCGGGCGGGCCGGTCGAGGACGAGGATCAGGACGGAGGCCACGGCGACGGCGGCGAAGGCGACCCACTGGGCCTCCAGGACGTAGAAGTCGGCGTCGCGTTCGGCGCTCTGGCGCGCGGACAGGCCGGTCGTGGCCCCGGACGCCCACATGAGGTGGAGGGCGGCGGACCCGACCGCGAGCACCGCGCCGGCCAGGGCGGTGGCCCGCACCCACGGCGCGGCGCCGGGGGCCGGCCGCTCGCCGAGCCGCCCGCGCCAGACGTGCCCCCAGCGGTCCCGGGCGTACAGCGCGAACAGGGTGCCGAGCGTGAGGCCCTGGAGGATGAAGCCGCCGTACACGACGACGAACACCCAGGGGTCCAGGAAGGGTTCGGCCGGCGCGGCGGCCCTGTCGTCGCCGGTGAAGAGGGCGACCAGGAGCTGGGTGGGGTAGCCGGTCATGATCGGGGTGAGCAGGCCGGTCGCCCCCCACATGGGGAGGACGAGGAGCGGGGCGGGCACCCGCCGCCCCCAGGCCTGGGTGAGGAGCAGGGCGAGGACGACCACGAGGACGTCGGCGAGCACGGTGAGCGAGTTGGCGATCGCCATCGTCCGGGGGTTCTCCAGGAGCACGCTCCCGGCCGGGATCCCGATCCGACTGCCCGCCACCCAGGCGACCTTGAGCGAGACGTACGGGAGGCAGGCGGCGATCGCGAGGGCGCGCAGCGTCCGGCGGGCGGTGCTCGGACGGAGGGTCGCGCCGGGCGGGGGCGCGGGCAGGTGAGCGGTCGGTGTCATGGCTCCACGCTCCCGCGCGGGCCGTGGGGGCCACCTCCTGCGGAGCGATGATCCGCCTCCGCCGCGCGGGGGAGGCGACCGCGTCTCCGGGATCCGCCCGGAGCCGCCGCGCAGCGGAGGGCGGGCACTGTCCGGGCGCGGCGGCTCCGCGCGAATTGACCCATGTTTTTCATCGCCGATTGAACCCGGAAGAGAGGTCAATGGCCTTCTAGAGTAGTGATCATGAACGAGAACGCGCCCTTCGCCCCGCTTCTGACCCGCTCCGCCGACGCCGAGACCACCGCCGACCCCAGCAGCGTCATGACGCTCCTCGCCGACTCCGACACCACCGGCGGGCAGCTCACCAGCTACCGCTCCTCCTTCGCGAAGGGAGCGGTCGGCGCCCCGGCGCACTTCCACACCAAGGCCTCCGAGATGTTCTTCGTCCTCGGCGGCTCGCTCCAGGTCCTCGTCGGCGAGGAGCTGAGCGTCCTGGAGCGGGGCGACTTCCTCCTCGTCCCGCCGCACACCCCGCACGCCTTCGCCGCCGCCCCCGGAGCCGAGGCCGACGTGCTGTTCGTCTTCACGCCGGGCATGGCCCGCTTCGACTACCTGCGCCTCCTGGGCCGGGTCATGCGGGGCGAGGCGGGCGTCGAGGAGATCAAGGCGTCCTCGGAGCGGTACGACAACCACTACGTGGACAGCCCGGTCTGGCGGAAGGCGCTCGCCGAGCGCGGCTGACGCCCTCCACCGGCCGGGGCGGGCTCAGAGGCGCCGGGTCGCCAGCGTCAGCCGGTCCCGCGCGTCGAAGAGCGCGTCCTTGATCATCTGCTCGTGGGCCGGGGTGAGCCGCGCCACCGGCACCGAGCAGCTGATCGCGTCCCGCGCCGGCGTCCGGTACGGGATCGCGATGCCGAAGCAGCGCAGTCCGAGGGTGTTCTCCTCGCGGTCCACCGAGAAGCCCTGCTCGCGGATGGCGCGCAACTCCTCGATGAGCCGCTCGCGGTCGGTGATCGTGTGCTCGGTCAGGGCCGGGAGGGTCTCCGGGAGCAGCTTGCGCACCTGCTCGTCGGTGTGGGTGGCGAGCAGCGCCTTGCCGAGCGAGGTCGAGTGGGCGGGCAGCCGCCGACCGACCCGGGTGAACGGCCGCAGGTAGTGCTGGGACTGACGGGTCGCCAGGTAGACCACGTTGGTGCCGTCGAGCCGCGCCAGGTGGATGGTCTCGGTGGTGTCGTCGGAGAGCCGGTCCAGGGTGGGGCGGGAGGCGGCCACCACCTCGTCGCCGTCGATGTACGAGGTGCCGACCAGCAGCGCCCGCACCCCGATGCCGTACCGGGTCCCGGTCGCGTCCGTCTCCACCCAGCCCAGCTCGACCAGGGTGCGCAGCAGCATGTAGAGGCTGGACTTCGGGTAGCCGACGGCCTCCTGGACGGCGGCGAGCGAGTGCATCCCGGGGCGTCCGGCGAAGTATTCGAGCAGCTCCACGGTCCGCACCGCGGACTTCACCTGCGCTCCGCCCGCGTCGGCAGTCGTCATGACCCTCGCCCCTTTTCCGTCGTCCCGGTCGTCCGGTGGCCCCTGGCCGGACGGGCCCCTTGTGGAGACGGCGGGGCCGTCCCTAGAGTCCCGTACAGAATCGTTCATCTACAAGAACTGTGTTCAGAATAGCGAACAGGGGTAGTGGTGGCGGCAGAACCAGTGTGGAGTGTGGACCCCGGGACGGGGAAGCCGCGCGGACAGGTTGCGGTGGAGGCCACGGCGGAGGACGTCGACCGGGCCGTACGGACCGCCCACGAGGTCCGCGAGAGCCTGGCCGACCGGACCGTACGGGCCGCCTTCCTCCGTACCGCCGCCGACCTCCTCGACGGCGCGCGCGAGCAGGTCGTCGAGACCGCCGACGCCGAGACCGCCCTCGGGCCCGTCCGGCTCACCGGCGAACTCGCCCGCACCACGGCCCAGTTGCGGGCCTTCGCCGACGTCGTCGACGAAGGCTCCTTCCTCGACATCCGCATCGACCTGCCCGACGCCGGAGCCACCCCGCCCCGCCCCGACCTGCGCCGCTGGAAGATCCCGCTCGGCGTCGTCGCCGTCTACGCCGCCAGCAACTTCCCCCTCGCCTTCTCCGTCCCCGGCGGCGACACCGCGAGCGCCCTCGCGGCCGGCTGCCCCGTGGTGGTCAAGGCCCACCCCGACCACCCGGCCACCTCCGAACTCTGCGCCGCCCTGCTGCGCCGGGCCGCCGCGAAGTCGGGCCTCCCGGAGGACGTCCTCGTCCTCGTCCACGGCTTCGACGCGGGCGTGGAACTCGTCCGCCACCCGCTCGTCGCCGCCGCGGGCTTCACCGGCTCGGTACGCGGCGGACGGGCGCTCTTCGACGCGGCCGCCGCCCGGCCCGTCCCCATCCCCTTCCACGGCGAACTCGGCTCCCTCAACCCGGTCGTGCTCACCACCGCCGCCGTCGAGGAGCGGGCCGCCGACATCGGCACCGGCCTGGCCGGCTCCATGACCCTGGGCGCCGGCCAGTTCTGCACCAAGCCCGGCCTCGTCCTCGCCCCCTCGGGCGAGGCGGGCGACCGCTTCCTCGACGCCCTCGCCGCCGGGGTCTCCACGGCAGGACCGGCCGTGCTGCTCGACCGGCGGATGCGCGACGCCTTCGTCGCCGGGGTCGCCGAACGCGCCGCGCTCGCCGGGGTCGACACCCCCGTCGCACCCGGCGCGGCCGACGCGCACACGGTCACCGCGGGCGTCCTCGCCGTCGACGCCGCCCGGATCGCCGGGGAAGACCACCACCTCCTCCTGGAGGAGTGCTTCGGCCCCGTCACTGTCGTCGCCCGCTACACCTCACGGGCGGAGGCCACCGCACTCCTCACCCGGCTGCCCGGCAACCTCACCGCCACCCTGCACATCGCCGAGCGCGACGACGACGAGGACGCGGCCCCGCTCCTCGCCGCACTCACCCCGCTGGCGGGCCGCGTCCTCGTCAACGGCTGGCCCACCGGCGTCGCCGTCGCCGCCGCCCAGCACCACGGGGGTCCCTACCCGGCCACCACCTCCACCTCCACCTCGGTCGGCGCGACCGCGATCGAACGCTGGCTGCGCCCGGTCACCTACCAGTCGACCCCCGGCCACCTGCTCCCGCCGGAGCTCCGCGACGGCAACCCCCTGCGGCTGCCCCGCCGCTGAGCCACCGGGGCGGCGGCCGGACCCGCCGCCCCGGTGGGCCGGGTCCGCCGCCGCGCCCCGTACGGTGCGTGAGGCTCAGGCCCGCCGGCCCGGGAGCCGGAGGGACGCCACGGTCGTCAGGGCCAGCAGGCCCGCGCTGATCAGCAGGCTCGTCCGCAGCGCCGCCGTCACGTCCCGGGCCGCCATCGAGCCGAACACGGCGACGGCGAGCGCGCCCGCCGTCTGCCGGACCGCGTTCAGGAGGCCCGCCGCCGTACCCGCGCGCTCCGCCGGAACCGCCTCCATCATCGAGGCGATGAGGGGCGGCAGCGAGAAGCCCGCGCCCAGGGCCAGCGGGACGAGCAGCAGGGCCTGCGCCACCCGCGAGGACTCCGCGTCCACGGTGAGGAGGCCGAGCAGGCCGCCCACCGCCACCGCCTGGCCCACCACGATCGGCAGCCGTGCCCCGTACCGCGCCGCCACCCCCGCCGACAGGATGTTCACCCCGGCGAGCAGCCCCGTCATCGGCAGGAACATCAGCCCGGCGGCCAGCGCCGACAGGCCGAGCACCTGCTGGAAGAAGAGGCTGAAGACGAAGAGCATCCCGTAGAAGGCGACGCTGTTCGCCGAACCCGCCGCCACCGCGACCGCCACCGTCCTGTTCCTGAACAGCCCCAGCGGCACCACCGGCTCGCGGCGCCCCGCCTCGATCAGCAGGAACGCGGCGAAGGACACGACCGCCACCCCCAGCGCCCACCAGGCCTCCGTACCGCCCTCGATGGCCGCGAAGGTCAGCGCCCCGAGCGCCGTCACCGCCGTCAGCTGTCCCGGCAGGTCGAGCGGCGCGGCCCGGCGCTCCGAGCGGGTCACCCGGGTCAGCAGGGCGAGCGCGACCAGCCCCAGCGGCAGGTTGACGAAGAAGATGCCCCGCCAGCTCCACGCCGTCGTCAACGCCCCGCCCACGACCGGCCCGAGCGCCACCGCGACCGTCCCGCCCGCCGCCCACAGCGACACCGCGCGCGCCCGCCGCCCCGGATCGCCGTACGCCTCCCGGACCAGCGCCAGGGACGCCGGCAGCATCACGGCCGCCGCCGCGCCCTGCACCGAACGGGCCGCCAGGAGCGACGGGAGACCGGGGGCGAGTCCGCAGGCGGCCGAGGCGAGCACGAAGACGACGACCCCGGCCCCGTACGCCCGACTCGCCCCGACCCGGTCGGCGAGCGCCCCGCTGGACAGCAGCAGTGCGGCGAAGGACAGCGTGTACGCGTCGACCACCCACTGGAGCCCGGACATCCCGGCCCGCAGATCGGTGCCGATCGCGGGCAGGGCGACATTGACGACGGAGGTGTCGAGGGTGATGAGGGCGAACCCGAGCATCGCGGCGGCCAGGGCGGGGCCCGGGGAGCCGGGACCCTTCGCGGTGGGTACGGGGGAGGGGGCGGCGACGGCGGGCGGGGTGAGGCGGGTTGAGGACATGCCCCCAGCCTCATGATCGGCGGGGTCGTACAGTAGTGGCCCGAATGCCATATGCCCGGAGGTTCTGGCCAGCCATGACGGATGTGCGGGAGACGGAACGAGGGACGGGGTCCGGGGCCGGGTCCGGGGCCGCCGGGTCCGGGTCCGGGACCGAGATCGGCACCGGGGCGGATGCCGGTACCGGCACCCGGGTCCGGCGGTCGCGTGCGGCGCGATCGCCGCGCGTGCCGTCCGTCCCGGTCGCCGCCCCCGGCGCCGTCCGCGTCCGGCGGGTCGCCGTGATCGCCGCCCCGCCCGTCTCGATGTTCAACCTGGCCATCCCCGAGATGCTGTTCGGCAAGGTCGAGATCGACGGCGCACCCGGCTACGAGACGGTCATCTGCGCCCCCGACCCCGGGCCCGTCCCCACCACCGGCGGTCTCGACCTGGTCGTCCCGCACGGCCTCGACGCCGTCGCCGGGGCCGACACCGTGGTCCTCGCGGGCAGCGGCTCGTACACCGACCCCGATCCGCGCATCCTCGACGCGCTCCGCGCCGCCGCCGCCGAGGGCCGGCGGATCGCCTCCATCTGCACCGGCGCCTTCGCGCTCGCCGAGGCCGGACTGCTCGACGGCCGGGCGGCGACGACCTACTGGGAGTACCGGTCCCTGCTCGCCGCCCGGCACCCCGCCGTCGACCTCCAGGACGACGTCCTGTTCGTCCAGGACGGGCCGGTGCTCACCTCCTCCGGGTACGCGGCCGGCATCGACCTCTGTCTGCACGTGATCCGGACCGACTACGGCGCCGCCGTCGCCAACACCGTCGCCCGGCTCGCCCTGGTGGCACCCGTACGGCCCGGCGGGCAGGCCCAGTTCACCCGGACCCCGCTGCCGCCCGAGCGGGGAGTCTCCTTCGCCGACACGCGCGCCTGGGCCATGGAACACCTCGACGAACCGCTCGGCCTCACCGACCTCGCCCGGCACTCCGGGGTCTCCGTCCGCACCCTCTCCCGCCGCTTCCACGCCGAGACCGGGGTCAGCCCCCTCCAGTGGCTGCTGCACCAGCGGGTGGAACGGGCGAAGGAGCTCCTGGAGACCACCTCGCTCGCCATGGACGGGGTCGCCCGCGCCAGCGGCCTCGGTACGGCGGACTCGCTGCGGCAGCACCTGCTGCGCCGCACGGGCCTCACCCCGAGCGCGTACCGCTCCTCCTTCAGCCGCCTGCCCGCCGCCGGCCGGAGTCCGGCGGGCGGCCGGGGTGACCACGGCCCGTCTTGAGGTCTTCGAGAAGAACCAGCGCCCCCGGGTCTTCTGCGCGGCCCACGGCTGGACCCCCGACCCGGAGGACCCGCGCGAGGGCGATCACCTCGTGCTCCGCCTCACACCGGGGCCCGAAACGGAATGAAATCCGCCGGTGAGGTCGTTGGTCCCACGGAACATCCCACCGGCAACCCTCGGAGAGACATCACATGCGCGTCGAGATCTGGAGCGACATCGCCTGCCCCTGGTGCTACATCGGCAAGGCCCGGTTCGAGCAGGGGCTCGCGGCCTTCGCCCACCGTGACGGCGTCGAGGTCGTGCACCGCTCCTTCGAGCTCGACCCGAACCGCGCCAAGGGCGACACGGGACCCGTCCTGGAGATGCTCGCCGAGAAGTACGGCCGCACCCTCGACGAGGCCCGCGCCATGGAGGCGCACGTCGCGTCCAACGCGCACTCCGAGGGCCTCGGCTACCGCACCGAGGGCCGCGACCACGGCAACACCTTCGACATCCACCGGCTGCTGCACCTCGCGAAGGACCGCGGGCGCCAGAACGAGCTCCTGGACCTGGCCTACCGCGCGAACTTCGCCGAGGAGCGCTCCGTCTTCGACGCCGAGACCCTGGTGACGCTCGGCGTCGAGGCCGGTCTCGACGAGGCCGAGGTGCGGGCCGTCCTGGCCGACGGCTCCGCCTACGCCGACGCCGTGCGCGAGGACGAGCGCGAGGCCGCCGAACTCGGCGCGAACGGCGTGCCGTTCTTCGTCCTCGACCGCCGCTACGGCATCTCCGGCGGCCAGCCCGCCGAGGTCTTCACCCAGGCCCTGGAGCAGGCCTGGCAGGGCAG
Organism: Streptomyces sp. NPDC002057; assembly: GCF_040296665.1. Taxonomy (NCBI): domain Bacteria; kingdom Bacillati; phylum Actinomycetota; class Actinomycetes; order Kitasatosporales; family Streptomycetaceae; genus Streptomyces; species Streptomyces sp. NPDC002057. Next base: position 55,165 of record NZ_JBEOXR010000004.1, on the reverse strand, counting down.
GGCGCTCCAGCCGATCGGCGGGGACGCGGCGGCCTGCGACACGGACGGCAGCTGCGAGGTCCCCGGGGCCTGACCGCCCCGGCGGGCGGGTATCCGGGTTCCCCCGGAGGCGCGCCCGGCCACCCGCACCCCCTCTCACCTGCGGTGATAAGCGCGGCTTGGGGGTTCCCCACGATCGAACCCGATTGACGGGTGATCGTGGGGAACCCAGGGTGGGTCCATGGATTCCCTGGAAAAGCCGCTCGGCGGCGCAGAGTTCGCGCCCAAGCAGACCTATCTCAACACCTCCGCCTGCGGGCTGCTGCCCCGGCGGACCGTCGAGGCCGTCAGGCTCCTCGCCGAGGAGACCGCCGACGGCCGCCCGGGCGGCGCCGGAGACTTCGAGATCGTCGACGAGGCCCGTGCCGCCTTCGGCCGGATCGCCGGAGTGCCGCCCGAGCGCGTGGCCGTCGGCAGCTCGGTCGCGGTGCACTGCGGGATGATCGCCCAGTCGATGCCCGCGGGTTCCGAGATCCTCTTCCCCGAGGGGGACTTCTCCTCCGTCATCACCCCCTTCACGATCCGGGGGGACCTCAAGACGCGGTTCGTGCCCCTGGAGCGGCTCGCCGAGTCCGTCCGCCCCGAGACCGCCCTCGTGGCCTTCTCCGCCGTGCAGTCGGCGGACGGCCGGACCGCCGACTTCTCGGCGATCCGGGCCGCGGCGGCGACCCACGGCGCCCGGACGCTCATGGACGCCACGCAGTCGGCGGGCTGGCTGCCGCTGCGCGCGGGGGAGTGGGACTACACGGTCGCCGGTGGCTACAAGTACCTGCTCTGCCCGCGCGGGGCGTCCTTCCTCACCGTCACCGAGGAGGCGCAGGACTCGCTCCTCGCGATCCACGCCAACTGGGTCACCGGCGAGGAGCTGTGGGTGAACAGCTACGGCCCGGTCCGCGAACTGGCCCGTACCGCACGCCGTTTCGACGAGCCCGCGGCCTTCCTCTCGTACCACGGGGCGGCCCGTTCGCTGGCGCTCCTCGAGGAGGTCGGCATCGAGCGGATCGAGGCCCACGACAAGGGGCTCGCGGCCCGCTTCCGCGAGGGTCTCGTCGCCCTGGGCCACGCGCCCGTGGCGGACACCTCGACGGTCGTCGCGGTCCCGGGTCTCGGGGAGCGCGCGGACGCGCTGCGCGAGGCGGGCATCCTGCTCTCCGCCCGCGCGGGCAACCTCCGCGCCTCCTTCCACCTGTACAACACGGCGGCGGACGTGGACCGGATCCTGGACGTCCTGGCGGACTGACCCGCGCCCGGCGGCCGCCGACGGGTCCCGGGGCTCAGCAGCCGCCCGGTGCCGGCGGGCACTCGCCCGCCTCGCCCGCCTCCTCGGCCAGGTTCTCCGCCACGAGGCCGAGGAGCCGGGCCAGCTCCGTGCGGTCGTCCGGCCCGAGCCCGTTCAGGGAGAGCCGCTCCAGGTCCGACCAGACGCCCTCGACGCCGGCGCGCAGCGAGCGTCCCTCGTCCGTCGCCTCGACGAGGACCGCGCGCCGGTCGGCCGGGTCGGGCCCGCGGCGGACGTGGCCGCACTGCTCCAGGCGCTGGAGCATCTTCGTCACCGTGGAGGCGTCGAGGCCCAGGGACTGGATCAGCTCCGACTGGCGGACCGGTCCGCAGTCCCAGAGCCGCATCATCATCATCTCCTGGCCGGGGTACAGGCCGAGCTCCCGCAGCCGCCGTCCGGCGGCGATCCGGTGCATCCGGGCCACCCGGGCCAGGGCGATGCTGACGGGTCCGCCGCGCGCGGCGGACGGCACCGGCTCGGTACAGACGGGGTCGGTTCCTGACATGGCTGGCTCCTCGGGACGGCTCCCCACCAGATTACCTTGGCTGGCCAATCAATGGGTTACAGTGGCATCCGGACCAGATACTTGGCCGACCACATAAATCTGTGAAGGGGACAGCCATGACCACCGCCTTCGACCCCGTCGACCTCGCCGGCACCCGGCTCGCCAACCGCATCGCCATGGCGCCCATGACCCGCAGCCGGGCCGAGGGCGAGAGCCGGATCCCCACCCCCCTCGTCGCCGAGTACTACGCCCAGCGCGCCTCGGCCGGCCTCATCATCACCGAGGGCGCCCAGCCCACCGCCATCGGCCAGGGCTACCCCAACACCCCGGGCCTGCACTCCGCCGAGCAGATCGCCGCCTGGCGCGAGGTCACCGACGCCGTCCACGAGCGCGGCGGAACGATCTTCGCGCAGCTGATGCACGCCGGCCGGATCAGCCACCCCGTCGTCCTCGGCGGCGGCCTCCACCCCGTCGGCCCCTCCGCCGTCGCCCCGGCCGGCCAGCTCTTCGCCGGCACCGGCCTCATCGACTTCGTCGCCCCGCGCGAGCTCACCGCCGACGAGATCCACGAGACGGTCGCCGGCTTCGCCGCGGCCGCCCGCAACGCCGTCGAGGCCGGCTTCGACGGCGTCGAGATCCACGGCGCCAACGGCTACCTCGTCCAGCAGTTCCTCGCCTCCGGCTCCAACCACCGCACCGACGAGTGGGGCGGCCCCGTCGAGAACCGCATCCGCTTCGCCGTCGAGGTCGTCAAGGCCGTCGCCGCCGAGATCGGCCCCGACCGCACCGGCCTGCGCGTCTCCCCGGCCAACACCTACAACGACATCGCCGAGACCGACACCGAGGAGCTCTACCCCGCCCTCGTCGCCGCGATCGACCCGGTCGGCATCGCGTACCTGCACGTCACCGAGCCCGCCCCGGAGATCCGCGAACTGACCCTCGCCCTGCGCAAGGCGTTCTCCGGCACCTTCATCCTCAACCCGTCCACCGAAGGGCCGACCGGAGCCGACGCCCTGGCCCTCATCGAGGACGGCACCGCCGACCTCGTCGCGTACGGGGCGCTGTTCCTCGCCAACCCCGACCTGCCCGCCCGTCTGAAGGCCGGTGGCCCCTACAACACCCCGGACGCCACGACCTTCTTCGGCGGCGACCACCGCGGCTACACCGACTACCCGGCGCTGTAGCCGGACCTCCGGGCCCGCACGGATCTCCGGGCCCGCACGGATCTCCGGGCCCGCACGGATCTCTTGGAAGCCCCGGAAGCCCCGGAAGCCCCGGAAGCCCAGGAACCCCCAGAGCCCCCGGGGCACGTCGAAGGGCGGCGGTCCGGCACCGGACCCCCGCCCCTCACGCGTACGACCGGCCGGGCCGCCCCGTACGACCGGTCAGACCGCCCACGCCTCCGTGACCGCCCGGCGCGCGCCCTCCAGGTCCACCGCGCGGCCCGTCTCGCCGAGCGCCGCGCCCAGCGCGGCCAGCGAGGACTGCACCGCTCCCGGGGTCGCGTCCACGCCGTAGTGGTTGACCCGGACCATCTCCTTGGCCAGCGCCCCGCCGCCCGCGATCAGCGGCAGCGACGGGTCGGCGGCGAGCGCCTTCGCCACCAGCTCCGAGGCGTCCACCCCGTCCGGCACGCGCAGCGTCGTCGCGACCGGGGCCGCGTCCTTCGCCTCGTACACGTACGGCTCCAGACCGCCGCCCAGCGCCAGCGTCCCCGCGCGGGTCGCGGCCGCCGCCGAGGCGTGCCGCGCCATCAGCGCGTCCAGGCCCTCCGCCTCGATCCGCTCCACACAGGCCTCCAGGGCCAGCATCTCCAGCTGCGCCGGAGCGTGCAGCAGCGTCCTGCGGCCCCCGTCGATCCAGCGCTCCTTCCAGTCGAGGAGGGAGAGGTACGAGCGGCGCGGCGCGGCCGGGTTGGCGGCGAAGCGCTCCCAGGCCCGCGCGCTCACGGACACCGCCGACACGCCCGCGGGCCCGCCCATCGCCTTCTGCGCGCCGATGATGCACATGTCCACGCCCCACGCGTCCGGCAGCACCGGCTCGGCGCCGATCGAGGCCACCGCGTCCAGGTAGAACAGCGCGCCGTGCGCCCGCACGACCTCACCGATCTCCGCCACCGGGTTGGTGTTCCCGGTCGCCGCCTCCGCGTGCACCAGGGAGACGAAGTCGATCTCCGGGTGCGCGGCGAGCGCCTGCTCCACCTGGGCGGCCGTCACGGCGGTGTGGAAGGGCACCGCCAGGTCGACGACGGTCGCCCCGCAGTCCCGCAGCCAGTTGCCGAAGGTCTGCCCGTACGGCCCGGTGACCACGTTCAGCGCGGTCGAACCCGCCCGCGCCCCACTGCGGATGCACCCCTCCAGGGGGAGCAGCGCCTCGCCCTGGGTGATCACCACGTCCTGCTCCGTGGAGAGCAGCGCGGCCACCCGCCGCTCGATCGACGCGAAGTGCGCGGCGGTCAGCGGGGCCAGGTCCAGGAGCGGGTGTGTCACGGTCACGGCGGTGCCTTCTTCGACTCGGATTCGTGCGGGCGGAACTCCGGATCAGGGTACCGAGCGGCTTCCGCGGGGCCCGTGGGCCACCCGTACAAAAGGGATCTTCGTTCCGGTGCAACCTTCTTCGGACATCGTGTGTCCCACAGAGCGACGGACCGGGCACGGGCCCCGTCCGGCGCACCCCCGCAGCCGCCCGGAACCCTCCGACTCCAGGAGTCGCTCCATGCGCAAGCACCGTTCCGCCGCCCTCGCCGCGGCGACGCTCCTCCTTCTCACCGGCGCGGGGATCGCGACCGCGCCCGCCGCCTGGGCCGGGGTGCCCGGCGGCACCCGCGCCGACGACCGCAACTGCGACTTCGACGGCGACGGCTTCGACGACGTCCTCGTCGGCGCGCCCGGCGCGGCCGTCGGCGGCAGGCGGGGCGCCGGCCTCGTCACCGTCCAGTACGGCTCCCCGCACGGCATCGACACCCGCGCAGGCACGGTGATCGACCAGGACACGCCCGGGGTGCCCGGCGGCGCCGAGGCGGGCGACTCGTTCGGGGCCGCCGTCGCCACCGGGGACCTCGACGGCGACGGCTACGACGACGCCGTGATCGGGGCTCCCGGAGAGGACATCGGCACCCGCGCCGACGTCGGCGGCGTGATCGTCCTGTGGGGTTCCCCGCACGGACTCGTCGGCTCCGACAGCCTCTGGCTCGACAGTCTCCTCGGCCCGGTGGCCGGGGCCCGCTTCGGATCGGCCCTCGGCGCCGCCCGGTTCACCGCCGAGACGCCCGGCGACCAGCTGATCGTCCTCGACGGCAGGGCGGCGGAGTGGCACCTCTTCGGCGCCGCGCCGCGGCCGGGCGAGTCCCGGACCGCCACGGACCCCCGGTGGCACCGCGCCCACTCCCTGAACCGGGCCGCCGTCGCGCGGGCCGGTGCGCGCGCCGCCGACGAGCCGCCGCCGCGCGATCTCGTCGCGAAGTCCGTCACCACCGGCGACCACGACAGGAACGGCTACGCGGACCTGGTGATCACCGGACTCAGCACCGGAGCCGAACCCGGCCACGGCTGGTCCTGGTACCTGGCGGGGGAGAGCGACCGCCTCGACTACCGGCGCGAGCTGCGGGGCGGCCCGGTCGCCGCCTCCGGGGACATCGACGGGGACGGCTACGACGACCTCGTCACCGGCGAGCCGCAGAGCCCCGACGACGGCGGCGAGACCATGACCGGCGGCCTCGTCGGGGTCTACCGGGGCGGTCCGGACGGCCCCGCGGGCGCCACCGGCGTCGGCACCCCGCCGCAGTGGTGGACGCAGAACTCCCCGGGAGTGCCGGGCGACTCCGAGCGCGGCGACGGCTGGGGCGCCGACCTCTCCCTCGGGGACACGAACAAGGACGGATACGCCGACCTCGCGATCGGCGCACCCGGCGAGGACAACGGCACCGTCGCCGACGCCGGCATGGTCACCGTCCTGCGCGGCACCGCCCGGGGGCTGACCGGCTCCGGCGCCGCCTCGTGGACGCAGAACTCGCCGTCCGTACCCGGCGCGGTCGAGAAGGGCGACCGGTTCGGCGGCCACGTACGGCTCGTCGACCCCAACGCCGACGGCCGGTTCGGACTGCTCACCGCCGCCCCCGGCGAGGACACCGGGGACGGCTGCGTCTGGGTCTTCTCGGCCGGTACGGGAGGACTGACCGCCACCGGTTCGTGGACCTTCGGCGCGGGCACCTTCGGCGGCCCGTACCTGGACGCCCGCTACGGGGCCGCGATCGACGAGTGACCCCCCGATCGGGGGTCCCGGGCCGGCACCCGCCCTCGTACAGTGCAGCCATGAGCGATCACACGGTGCTGCACGTGAAGGGACGGGTGCTCGTCGGCCCCGAGGACGTACGGGACGAACTGTGGTGCGTCGACGGGCGGATCACCTTCGACCGGCCGGCCGCCGAGGCGGTCACCGTCGAGGGCTGGGTCCTGCCCGGACTGGTCGACGCCCACTGCCACGTCGGCCTCGACCGGCACGGCCCCGTCGACGAGGCCACCAGCGAGAAGCAGGCCCTCACCGACCGGGACGCGGGCACCCTGCTCATCCGGGACGCGGGCTCACCCTCCGACACGCGCTGGATCGACGACCGCGAGGACCTGCCGAAGATCATCCGGGCCGGTCGGCACATCGCCCGCACCCGCCGCTACATCCGCAACTACGCCCACGAGATCGAGCCCGCCGACCTCGTGGCGTACGTCGGCCGCGAGGCCCGGCGCGGCGACGGCTGGGTCAAGCTCGTCGGCGACTGGATCGACCGTGAGGCGGGCGACCTCACCGCCTGCTGGCCGCGCGCCGAGGTCGAGGCCGCCATCGCCGAGGCGCACCGGCTCGGCGCCCGCGTCACCGCCCACTGCTTCGCGGAGGACTCGCTCCGCGACCTCGTCGAGGCCGGGATCGACTGCGTCGAGCACGCCACGGGGCTCACCGAGGACACCATCCCGCTCTTCGCCGAGCGGGGCGTCGCGATCGTCCCGACCCTGGTCAACATCGCGACCTTCCCGCACCTCGCCGACGGCGGCCAGGAGAAGTTCCCGCGCTGGTCGGCCCATATGCGCCGGCTGTACGAGCGCCGGTACGACACCGTGCGCTCCGCCTACGACGCGGGCGTGCCGGTCTTCGTCGGCACCGACGCGGGCGGCTCCCTCGCCCACGGGCTGGTCGCCGAGGAGGTCGAGGAGCTGACGAAGGCGGGGATCCCGCCGATCGACGCGCTCGCGGCCACCACCTGGTACGCCAGGTCCTGGCTGGGCCGCCCCTCCCTGGAGGAGGGCGCCCCGGCCGACCTCGTCGTCTACGGCGAGGACCCGCGCGCGGACGTCCGCGTCCTCGCGGCGCCGCGCCGGGTCGTCGTCAACGGCCGGGTGGCCGGCTGAACCGGGTCCGGGGAGCGGCGGCCAGGACGGGAGTTCCCGGGGCCCGACCGGAGGCCGGTCGGGCCCGGTGGGGCGCGGGCTAGGGCCTGTCGTCACCTTCCCGTCGTCGCCCGGGGGACAGACGGCAAGGCGACGACAGGTCCTGGCGGAGGGTCAGGAAGGCGAGCCGGGCCCTCTTCTCCGGGAGGAAGACCTCCGGCAGGTCCACCTCGGGGAGCACGACCTCCGGGCCCAGCTCGAACCCGGCGCGCACCATGCGGGCGATCGCCCTCTCGTTGGCGGCGTCCGGCTCGACGACCACCCGTGTGTGGTCCCGCAGCGCGAAGGCGACCAGGGCGGAGAGGAGCGCGCCGGTGAAGCCGGGACGCGGCGTGCCGTTCGGCGCGATGAGGAAGTGGGCGCCGACGTCCCCGGGGAGCACCTCGTAGCACTCGCTCACCCGGTCGGCCCCGGGGTCGTACGTCTGCAGGAGGGCGACCGGCTCGTCGTCCAGGCTCACCAGGAAGCCGTGGTGGGTGGTGAGCGAGTCGAGGTGCGCGTAGACGTCCCGGACCTGCTCGACGGTGGTGCCGACCATGCCCCAGAAGCGGCACCGCTCCTCGTTGACCCAGCCGTGCAGGACCGGGGCGTCGCGGTCGGGCTCGACGGGCCGGACCACGACGGTGCCGAGGCCCTCGACCCGGTGGACGTAGGCGGCGGTCGTGGTGGTCATTCCTGCTCCTTGGTGAGGTACTGCCAGTCGGTGGTGACGGGGGCGAGCTCGCCCCTCAGCCACAGCGGAAGCTGGTCGCGGTGGTGCGGGTCGCCGGGGACGCCGGAGGCGCCGAACGGCACGATCCAGCCGCTCCGTTCGCGGTCGGCGAGGTCCCAGACGTAGCGGGCGGCGGAGGCGCGGGCGCTGCGGTCGGTCCACCCGGGGACGCTGGAGGTGGAGAGCACGCAGTCGTGGTCCCCGCCGAGCCCCGGCCACCGGTCGTCGTCGGGGTCGGGCAGCGCCTGCCAGGGCGCGAGCCGGTGCGTCACGCCCCAGGCGGCCGGGGGCTCGCCGGAAGCGACCTCGTCGAGCGCCTCGCGCACGATCCGGTCGACGTCCCCCGCGGGCACCGGCCCGGCGAAGAGCAGGGTCTCCAGGGCGTGGGCGACGCGCGGGCCGAGCGCCAGCCAGGGCCGGAACACCTCGGGGTACGGGGCGGGTTCGCGCAGCGCCGCGAAGGCCTCGTGGGCGGCGAGCCGTCGCACCACGGCCCCGCGCACGGCGGCGTACAGCCCGGCGTCGGTGCTGTCCGCCTCCATCCGCCGGTCCCAGGCGAGCAGCCGGTCCCGCACGGCGGAGGCGGCGGCGGAGAGGGGAGCGCGGTCCCCTGCCCCGCCCACCCGTGCAACCGCCGCGAGGAGGCGGGCGGCCGAGGGGTTGTCGGTGTCGCGGTGGACGGCCGTGGTGGTCTCCGGGGTCCACTCCGCCGAGGCGCCGAGGAGCGCGTCGATCCGGGCGGCCCGGTGCGGCGGGGCGAACTCGATCCCCAGGGGCGCGGCCAGGCCCCGGGCGTTGGCCATCACCGCGTGGCCGGCCACCTCGGCGCGGGGCAGCGGCGCCGGAGCGGCCTCCCAGTCGTGTGCCGGGTCCCAGGCGGGCACGACGCGCAGGGAGTTGGCGCGGTGCCGGACGGGGACGTGGCCGGCCACCCGGTGCAGCAGACCGCCCCGGGTGTCGGCGGCCAGGACGACGTTCACGGGTTCGACCCAGCCGTCGAGGGCGGCGTCGACGTCGGCGACGGTCCGGGAGCGCAGCAGCGCGGGCAGGACCCCGAAACCGAGCTCCGCGGTGACGCGGGGCGGGTAGCGCAGGGCGACGGCCTCCCAGGGGGCGGAACCCTCCGACGGCTCTCCGTCGACGCCGATGATCACCGGACCCCGGTCCGTCTCGATCACCTCGATCACGACCGGTTCCCCGCCCCTGACCTCGATCGTCTCGGTGTGCGCCGCCGCCGGCCGCCATCCCTCGGGGCCGTACGCCTCCACCGCGCCGTCCGGGAGCCGCCGCAGCCGTTCCCGGTAGAGGTCCTGGTAGTCCGCCATCGCGTTGGTGATGGCCCAGGCGACCGGCCCGGTGTGGCCGAAGTGGGCGAGTCCGGGGATGCCCGGCACGGCGATGCCCACGACGTCGTACGCGGGGCAGGCGAGCCGGATCTGCTGGTAGACGCCGGGTGCCTCGATGAACCGGTGCGGGTCGCCGGCCACCAGGGCCGCTCCGCTCGCGGTCCGCTCGCCCGAGAGGAGCCAGCCGTTGGAGCCGGAGGTGCCGGGCCCGTCGGTCGCGAAGAGCTCGGTCCACTCCTCGCCGAGCCGTCGGGCGACCTCCTCGCGCCACAGTTTGGCGGGGAAGCCGGCGAACAGGATGTGGGTGGTGAGCCAGACGGCGAGCGGGGTCCACGGCTCCCACCGGCCGGGCGCGAGGCCGGTCTCCGCGAACTCGGGGGCGCGTCCGGCGCCCTCCGCCAGGCCGTCGTTGACCCCGTCCACGTAGGCGCGGACCCACGCGGCGGTCGGCGCGTCCTCGCGTTCGAGCCGCTCGAAGCAGCGGCGGGCGGTGTCGGCGAGCCGGGAGCGCCGGGCGAAGGTGTCCCAGGCGAGTTCGGCGGTGCCGAGGAAGGCGGCCGTGGTGCCCTGGGCGCGGTGCCGTTCGACCTCCAGCTGCCAGGCCCGGTCCCGGGCGGTGACGCGGCCCTGGGCGAAGGCGAGTTCGTCCGGGTCCGCGGCGCGCAGATGGGGGACGCCCCAGGCGTCGCGGTAGACCTCGATGCTCACGGAGTTCCCGATCCCGTCCTTGTCCTGCCATGGCCTTCTGCCATGTCCACTGCGGTTTTCTTAGGTTAGGCTGACCTAAATTAACTTACAGGAGTTCAGGGGAGGGGATTGCCGTGGGTCACGGCTGGCAGGGTGCCGTTCTCAAGCTGTTCCGAGGCAAGGACTTCACGTTCACCGTGACGGGGGCCGAGCAGGTCACCGAGGACTACCGCAGGGTCCACTTCACCGACGGGGGTCTGCTCGCGGCCGCCGGAATCCATCCGACGATGTGGGTGCGCCTCTGGTTCGACAACGGCGGCAAGCCGCACCAGCGCGCCTACACCCTGGTCGACCCCGACCAGGAGGCCGGCACCTTCAGCCTGGAGTTCGCGCTCCACGACGGCGTCGCCAGCCACTGGGCCCGCGCCTGCGCCCCCGGCGACACCGTGGACGCCACCCTCCAGGGCACCGGCTTCGAGGCCCCCGCCCCGCTCCCCGGGCGGCTGCTCGTGGTCGGCGACCCGGCCTCGCTGCCCGCGGTCAACTCCCTGCTCGACGCGCTCCCCGGCGTCCCGGCCACCGTCTGGTTCGAGACCCAGCACGCCTCGGACGAGGACCTGCCGGTCCGGCTCGACGCCGAGCACCACGAGCTGCGCCGGGTGCCGCGCCGGGACGGCGGCGCCGACCTGGTCGCCCGGGTGAAGGCCGAGCTTCCCGGGCTGGCCGCGTCCGGCTTCGACCCGTACGTCTGGATCGCCTGCGACACCGCGACCACCCGCACCCTCGCCACGTACGCGCGCAAGGAACTGGCCCTCCCCAAGGAGCGCGTCCACGCCCTCGGGTACTGGCGGGCGGGCTAGGGCTCTCCGGCCATCGGCCCGGTCCGGCGCGCCGGCCGCCGGGCACGCCGACGGCGCGCACCGGGTTGACGATCCGTTACCCCGGTGCGGCGCCGGTCGTTCACACCGTTCCCGACTCTGCCCGCGCGTGCGAAAGACGCGGGACACCCGGGAACGGTTGTGTCCAGAAAAATCGAAAATGAACACGGAAACCCCCCTTTGGAGTGAACTCACGTCAGGCGACTGCCGGTTCACTCTCCGTGCGTAAAGATTCCGGTGTCTCAAGTCGCCGAGGCCGCGCCGACCCACCGTCCCCGTGGTGAGCGGCCGGCGACGCCATGTCTCCTGTGGGGGTTCCACCATCTTGAACAGCAACACCTTCCGCCTGCCCGTACGCCGTTCCGCCGCCGCCGCCGCCGCGACCGTCGCCGCCCTGGCCGTCGGTCCCGTGCTCCTGGTGGCCCCGGCGGCGCACGCCACGGGCGGCGAAGGGCGTGCCACCGCCGTCGTCCTGCGGACCGGGCTCGACGTCTCCCTGCTCGACAAGACGGTCGACGTGCCGGTGCGGGTCTCCCTCAACGAGGTCAAGGCACCGCAGACCGAGAGCGAGACCGCGCTCTCCGTGAAGGTGCGGGGAGCCGAGGGCGGTCAGCCGATCGACATCCTCGCCGCCGACGTCGCCACCTCGCGGGCCACCGTGGACGAGAAGAAGGCCGAGGGGTACGTCAACCTGGTCAAGGCCCAGGTCCACGTCCCCGGAATCCCGCTGCTCTCGCTGATCGAGGTCGAGAAGGTCACCTCCAAGGCGCTCTGCGAGGTGGGGAGGAAGCCGGTCGCCGAGTCCAACGTCCTCGGCCACGTCACCGTCTTCGGCAAGAAGACCACCCTCTCCACCGGCGGCCGGACCCAGGTCGCCGTGCCGAACATCGGTCAGGTCACCCTCGACCTCTCCCGTACCTCCACCACCTCGCGCACGGCGGCCGCGACCGCCCTCGAACTCAAGGTGGAGGTCGACCCGCTGAAGCTCGGCGTCGCCGAGGTCAACGGCACCGTGACGCTCGCCGAGGCGACCTGCGAGACGCCCAAGGGCCCGGCCCCGACCCAGAAGCCCACCGAGAAGCCGACCGAGAAGCCCACCGAGGAGCCCACCGAGCGGCCCTCGGAGCAGCCCACGCAGAAGCCCTCGCCCGAGCCGAGCGAGGCCGGCGGCGTCAAGACCCAGAACCTCGCCGAGACCGGCGGCAGCTCCACCACCCCGTACATCGCCGGCGGAGCCCTCGCACTCCTCGTGGCCGGCGGCGGCGCCCTCGCCCTGACCCGCTCGCGCGCCCGCTCGCGCGGCTGACCGCAGGCCCGAGGGGGGACACGCAGGGGGGGCGCCGCGGGGGAGGCGTGAACGGGTCCGGGGAGGGCGACGGTGACGACGTCGCCCTCCCCGGACCCGTGCGCGTACGGTCAGCCGCCCATCAACAGCGCCTGGTCGAGCGCCTGGAGGAAGCGGTTCGTCGTCACCCGGTCCCGGACCGCGATCCGCAGCCAGTTCCGGTCGAGCCCCGGGAACGTGTCACCCCGGCGGGCCGCGAACCCCAGCGACCGCAGCCGCTCCCGCACCGTATCCGCCCCGTCGATCCGCAGCAGCACGAAGGGCCCCTCGGACCCCTCCACCGTCCGCACCTCGTCGAACTCCGCCAGCCCGGCCAGCAGATGGGCCCGCTCCACACCGATCCGGTGCGCCGCGTGCTCGGCCTCCGCCAGCGCCGCCCGCGACATGCACGCCTCCGCCGCCACCAGGGCGGGCGTCGACACCGGCCACAGCGGCTGCGCCCCCGCCAGGGCCACGACCGTCTCCGGCTCGGCCAGCGCGTACCCGATCCGCAGACCGGCGAGGCCCCAGGTCTTGGTGAGGCTGCGCAGCACCACGAGCCCCGGCACGTCGGTCCGCCCGGCCAGCGACTCGCGCTCGCCCGGCACCGCGTCCATGAAGGCCTCGTCCACGACCAGGGTCCGCCCCGGCCGCGCGAGCGCGGCGATCGAGGCGGCGGGATGCAGCACGGAGGTCGGGTTCGTGGGGTTCCCGATCACCACGAGGTCCGCGTCCTCGGGAACCGCCGCCGGATCCAGCCGGAACCCGTCCTCCTCGCGCAGCAGCACCCGGCGCACCTCGTGGCCGACGTCGCGCAGCGCCGCCTCCGGCTCGGTGAACTGCGGATGCACCACGACGGGTCTGCGCACCGGCAGCGCCCGGGCGAGCAGCACGAAGGCCTCCGCCGCGCCGGCCGTGAGCAGCACCCGGTTCGACGGCAGGTCGTGCCGCTCGGCGACCGCAGCCCGCGCGGCCCGCTCGTCGGGGTAGGCGGCGAGTCCGGTGAGGGAGTCGGCGATGCGCTCCCGCAGCCAGTCGGGTGGGGTGTTCGTCCTGACGTTGACCGCCAGATCGATGAGTTTCTCGTCCCGGACCTCGGCGTCACCGTGGTGGCGCAGGTCGTGGGCGTCGGTATGCGTGTGCATGTCCATGGCCGCCGTCGCGTGGGGGGTGGGGATGGTGGGGGGTGAGCCAGGCTCGCCAGCGATGTACCCGTGAGTTCGGGGCAACAACCGTACGCCTGGGGCATCTTCGTTCGGACGTACCGGGACGGAAGCGGCGAGAGCGCACGTTACCCGTCGGGTTTTCCGCTTGGGCACGAGCAGCACGGCACCGGCGACGGACCCGGTACGGGCCTCCGTACGCGCGGGCGTCCGCGCGCCCTCCCCGGCCCCGTCCCCCGCGTCCGTACGCGCCCGCGCGCCCCCGCCCTCCGCCGCCAGCAGCGCCGCCGCCTCCGCCACCGACGCCGTCCCCGTCGCGGCCAGCGGCAGCGCCGACGGATGCGGTACGGACACGGCCGCCAGCTCCTCGGCCGTGAACCCCCGCACCGGTACGCCGAGCTCGGCCGCCGCCCCCACGACACCCGGCTCCGCCGCCCGCGCGTCGAGCGTCGCCAGCGACCGGACGTCCGCGCGCGTCAGCCCCGCCTCGCCCAGGACCTCCCCGACCAGGGCGAGCACCTCGTCCACCGGCGTCCCCGGTCTGGCCCCCACGCCGAGGTGCGCGGACGGCACCCGATCCGATACCAAAGGCCCATGGCTGTAGTCGTCGCGCTCGGCGCGTTCCTCATGACGCTCTTCGGCGGCTGGGTCGCACAGCGCGTCACGGACCGGCGCCACCTCGTCCTCGGCCTCGCCGGCGGGCTCATGCTCGGCGTCGTCGGACTCGACCTGCTCCCCGAGGCGCTGGACGCGGCGGGCGACGTGGTCTTCGGTGTCCCGGAGGCCCTGCTGCTCTTCGTCGGAGGCTTCCTCTTCGCCCACGGCGTGGAGCGGCTCCTCGCCGTACGCCGGGCGGCACACGGTGTCGGCGCCGACGAACGGGTCCCCCAGGTCGGCCTGACGGCGGCCGCCGCGATGGTCGGTCACAGCCTCATGGACGGCATCGCGCTCGGTGCCGCCTTCCAGGTCGGCGGCGGCATGGGCGCCGCCGTCGCGGTCGCCGTCATCACCCACGACTTCGCCGACGGCTTCAACACCTACACGATCACGAGCCTCTACGGGAACGCCCGGCACAAGGCCGTCGCCATGCTCGTCGCCGACGCCCTCGCCCCCGTCGTCGGCGCCGCGTCCACCCTGCTGTTCACCCTTCCGGAGGAACTCCTCGGCGGCTATCTCGGTTTCTTCGGCGGCGCCCTGCTCTACCTGGCCGCCGCCGAGATCCTGCCGGAGGCCCACCACGAACACCCCGCCCGTTCCACCCTGCTGTGCACGGTGGCGGGCGTCGGCTTCATCTGGCTCGTGGTGGGAGTCTCCGGCGGCTGACCTCACGCGACCGGACCGCCCGCGCACCGCTCGACGAACCGCGCGGCGGCCTCGGGAGCCCCCGCCCAGTGGGTGTGCACATAGCTGGCGTGCACCCCGCCCCGCACGAAGCCCTCGACGCGCCGCTCCGGCTGCCGCAGCCCCCAGGCGGCGGCCGCCCCGGCCCCCGGCTCGATCACGGTGCGGTGGAACTCGTGCCCGCGCATCCGCGCCCCGGCGGGCGCGAGCACGCTGTCGCTCACGGCGACGGCGTCCCGGTACCCGAGCGTCAGCCGCTCCGACATCCGCGCGTCCGCGTCGAGCACCCCGCACATGGGCGTGCCGTCGAGCGACCGCGCCAGGTAGAGCAGCCCGGCGCACTCGGCGGCGATCGGCGCCCCGGAGGCGGCGAGCCCGGCGACGGCCTTCCGCAGCGGCTCGTTGGCGGAGAGCTGGCTCCCGTACATCTCGGGGAACCCGCCGCCTATGACGAGCCCGCTCGTCCCCTCGGGAAGCGCCTCGTCCCGCAGCGGATCGAAGGTCACGACCTCGGCGCCGGCGGCGGTCAGCAACTCGGTGTGCTCGGCGTACGAGAAGGTGAACGCGGCTCCGCCGGCCACCGCGATCCTCGGTGCGGGCACCACGGGCCCCTCCGCGCGCGGCCGCCCGACGACCTCCGGCGACCAGGCCTCCGCGTGGAGCTCCGGAGCGCTGCGCGCCAACGCGAGCAACGCCTCCATGTCGCACCCGGCCAGCACCTGTTCGGCCTGCGCCGCCACGGCGGACACCGCCGCCGCCTGCCGCTCGGCCACCGGCACGAGCCCCAGGTGGCGCGAGGGCGTCGCGACGGCGGGCGCCCGCCGCAGCACGCCGAGCACCGGCACCCCGGACTCCCCGAGCGCCTCCCGCAGCAGGTGCTCGTGCCGGTCCGTCGCGACCTTGTTGAGGATCACGCCCCCGATCCGTACCTCCGGATCCCACGACGCGAAGCCGTGTACGAGCGCCGCCACCGACCGCGACTGCGAGGACGCGTCGACGACGAGCACCACGGGCGCCTTGAGGAGCTTCGACACCTGCGCGGTGGAGGCCAGTTCGCCCTGGTCGGCGGCCCCGTCGTAGAGGCCCATGACCCCCTCGACCACGGCCAGGTCGCAGCCGCGCGCCCCGTGCTCGAAGAGCGGCGCGATCAGCCCCGTACCGCACATGTACGCGTCGAGGTTGCGGCCCGGCCGTCCGGTCGCCAGGGCGTGGTAGCCGGGGTCGATGTAGTCGGGGCCGACCTTGTGCGGGGAGACGGCCAGACCACGGCCGGCGAACGCGGCCATCAGGCCGGTCGCGACCGTGGTCTTGCCCGCGCCCGAGGAGGGCGCGGCGATGACGAGACGTGCTACCACTCGATGCCCCGCTGGCCCTTCTGACCGGCGTCCATCGGGTGCTTGACCTTGGACATGTCGGTCACGAGGTCCGCGAAGTCGACCAGTTCCCGCGGCGCGTTGCGGCCCGTGATGACGACGTGCTGGTGCCCGGGGCGGTCACGCAGCACCTCGACGACCTCCGCGACGTCGATCCAGCCCCAGTGCAGGAGGTACGCGAACTCGTCGAGGACGTAGAACTTGTACCGCTCCTCCGCCAGGTCCCGCTTGACCTGCTCCCAGCCCTCACGGGCCTTGTCCTCGTGCGACTGCTCGCCCTCGGCGACCTCGCGCTGGATCCAGGACCAGCCCTCGCCCATCTTGTTCCAGGTGACGGTGCCGCCCTTGCCGGTCTCGCCGAGCGCCTTGAGGGCGTTCTCCTCGCCGACCTTCCACTTGGCGGACTTGACGAACTGGAACACCCCGATCGGCCAGCCCTGGTTCCAGGCGCGCAGCGCCATGCCGAACGCGGCGGTCGACTTCCCCTTGCCGACGCCCGTGTGGACCATCACCAGCGCGCGGTTGCGACGCTGACGGGTGGTGAGACCGTCGTCCGGGACGACGGTCGGCTGTCCCTGCGGCATTAAGCGGCCCTCCTGGTTGTCTGTCCTGCCTGTACGTCCTTGACGAGGCCGGCGATCGAGTCGGCGCGCAGCTCGTCCAGGGTGACGGCGGTGCCGCCGAGTTCGCGGGCGAGCTCCCGGGCGAGCCCGAGCCGCACGGGCCCCGTCTCGCAGTCCACGACGACGGAGGCCGTGCCCTCGGACGCGTGCAGCCGCGCCGCGCGGGCGGCCAGCGCCACCGGGTCGGCGCCGCCGCCGGTCGCGCGCCCGTCGGTCACGACGACGAGCAGCGGGCGGCGCGAGGGGTCCCGCAGCCGCTCCACCCGCAGGACGTCGTGGGCCTTCAGGAGCCCGGCCGACAGGGGCGTACGACCACCGGTCGGGAGCTTCTCCAGCCGGGCGGCGGCCGCGTCGACGGACGAGGTCGGCGGCAGCGCGACCTCGGCGTCACGCCCCCGGAAGGTGACGAGGCCGACCTTGTCGCGCCGCTGGTAGGCGTCGAGCAGCAGGGAGAGGACGGCGCCCTTGACGGCGCTCATCCGCTGCCGCGCCGCCATCGAACCGGAGGCGTCCACGGCGAAGAGCACCAGGTTCCCCTCCCGCCCCTCCCGGGTCGCCTGCCGCAGATCGTCCCGGCGGACCACGAGCCCGGGGCCGGACCGCCCGCGGGCCTTCTGGTGCGGGGCGGCGGCCTGCACGGTCGCGGCCAGGTGGAGCTTGGTCAGGGCACCCCGGGGGCGTACGGATCCGGTGGTACGGCCGTGGTCGGTGCGGGCCCGGGAGCGGCGCCCGGCCGCGCCCTCGCCGAGACCCGGCACGCTCAGCACCTTCGTACGGAAGGGCTCGGAGGCGGCGACGGCGGCGCGCTCCCCGGCACCGGCGCGCTGCGGCGCGGGCGCGGGAGCCTCCGCGGGCGCGGGGGCGTCCTCCGGGGCGGCGGAGTCCTCGTGGGCGGACTCCGGGGCCGGCCCGTCACCCTGCGGCGGAATGCCGCCGGGACCGCCGCCGCCGGGACCGCCGTCCCCCGGGCCGTCCGGCTCGGGGTCCTCGTCCGGGTCGGAGTGCGGCTCCTCGCCCCTGAACTGCTCCAGGGTGTCGTCGAGCTTGTCCTCGTCGAGGCCCGGCGCGTCGAAGGGGGAGCGGCGCCTGCGGTGGGGGAGGGCCAGGAGCGCGGCCTGCCGCACGTCCTCGGAGGTGACCTCGGTGCGTCCGGCCCAGGCGGCGAGCGCGGTCGCGGCCCGGGCCATGACGATGTCGGCACGCATGCCGTCCACCTCGAAGGCGGCGCAGGTCGCGGCGATCTGGAGCAGCACGGCGTCCCCGAGGGTCACCCGGGGCAGCAGGGCGCGGGCGGCCGTGATCCGGCCGCGCAGCGCGGTCTCCTCGTCGGCCCAGCGCGCGGCGAACG
Source organism: Streptomyces sp. NPDC002057 (assembly GCF_040296665.1). Classification (NCBI taxonomy): domain Bacteria; kingdom Bacillati; phylum Actinomycetota; class Actinomycetes; order Kitasatosporales; family Streptomycetaceae; genus Streptomyces; species Streptomyces sp. NPDC002057. The sequence continues at coordinate 37,112 of NZ_JBEOXR010000004.1, read as the reverse complement.
CGTCCGGGTCGTCCTCGAAGGCGAGCCGTCGCCGGACGACCTCGACGCGCTGCTCGGGCTCGCGGGAGGCGGCGACCTCGACGGTCAGCCCGAACCGGTCGAGCAGCTGCGGCCGGAGCTCGCCCTCCTCGGGGTTCATCGTGCCGACGAGCAGGAAGCGGGCGGCGTGCCGCACCGAGACGCCCTCGCGCTCGACGTAGGAGGAGCCCATGGCGGCGGCGTCGAGGAGGTGGTCGATGAGGTGGTCGCTGAGCAGGTTGACCTCGTCGACGTAGAGGATGCCCCGGTGCGCGGCGGCGAGGAGCCCCGGCTCGAAGGCCTTCACGCCGTCGGCGAGCGCCTTCTCGATGTCGAGCGCGCCGACGAGCCGGTCCTCGGAGGCGCCGACGGGCAGCTCGACCATCCGCGCGGGCCGCTCGGTGCCGGGCGCGGTCCCGTGCGGCCCGTCGGGGCAGCCGAGGTCGGGCGAGGCCGGGTCGCAGCTGAACCGGCAGCCGGCGACGACGGGAACGGCGGGCAGCAGCTCGGCGAGCGCCCGGACGGCGGTGGACTTGGCGGTCCCCTTCTCGCCCCGGACCAGCACACCGCCCACGGCGGGGCTGACGGCGTTGAGCAGCAGCGCGAGCCGCAGGTCGTCCATACCGACGACGGCGGTGAACGGATACCGGGTGCTCATCGGCAGGTCTCTCCTTCAGGTTGCTGACGTTCGAATGACGACGCGCGGCCGTCGGCGGCGGGTGACCACCCGCGGCCGGCGGCCGCGCCCTTCTCGCTCACGGTGCTCCCGGCGGCACGAACGGCAGGCCCGCCGGAGCCCCCTCCTCGATCAGCCGCAGCAGCGCCCCCGTGTCCGCGTGCTCCTCGATCAGATCGCCCAGCCGGTCCAGCTGTTCCTCCCGCAGCGCCCCGAACGACGTGTCCGGAGCCGGTACGAACCGCCGTCCGGCCGCCGCCGCGACCTCCCGCAGGAACGCCCGCCGGAACCCGTCGCTCTCCAGGGAGCCGTGCCAGTGGGTGCCCCACACCGAGCCGACCCGGCAGCCGTCCAGGAACGGTTCCCCGCCCCGTACGTCCGCGATCCCGTGGTGGATCTCGTACCCCTCGACCCGCTCGCCGAGCGCTTCGCCGACCGGTCGGGCCAGGGTCTTCTCGCGCGCGAACCGGACGCGTACGGGGAGCAGTCCGAGCCCGTCGACGGTTCCGGCCCTCGACTCGACCTCGTCCTCGATCCGCTCGCCGAGCACCTGGAAGCCACCGCAGACGCCGAGCACCGGGCGGCCCTCGGCGGCGCGCCGGGCGAGCGCGTCGGCGAGGCCGCGTTCCCGCAGCCAGGCGAGGGCCTTGACCGTGCCGCGCGTGCCGGGCACGACGACGAGGTCCGCGTCGACGAGCTCCTCGGGCCGGTCGACGAACCGGACGACGACGCCCGGTTCGGCGGCCAGCGCGTCGACGTCCGTGAAGTTGGACATGAGGGGTACGGCGCAGACGGCGACCCGCAGCACGTCCGCGCCGACCGGCGGCGCCACGACCGACTCGCGGACGGTGCCGCGCAGCGAGACCCGGAGGCCGTCCTCCTCGTCGATGCCGAGCCCGTGCGCGTACGGCAGGACGCCGAAGGTCCGCCGCCCGGTCAGGTCGTACAGCATGTCGAGCCCGGGTTCGAGCAGGGTCACGTCGCCCCGGAACTTGTTCACGAGATATCCGGCGATCAGCTCCTGGTCCTCGGGCGCGAGCAGCGCCGTCGTCCCGAAGAACTGGGCGAAGACCCCGCCCCGGTCGATGTCCCCGACCACGACCACGGGCAGCCGCGCGGCCCGCGCTATGCCCATGTTCACGATGTCGGTGCGCCGCAGGTTGATCTCGGCCGGGCTGCCGGCCCCTTCGCAGATCACCGCGTCGTACGTGCTCCGCAGCTCCTCCAGGCAGGCCAGGACGGGCTCGAACAGCTCCTTCTGGCGCCCCCCGTGGTAGCCGCGCGCGCTGAGTTCGCCGACCGGCTTGCCCATCAGGACGACCTGGCTGGACCGGTCGCTGCCGGGCTTGAGCAGCACCGGGTTCATCAGCGCGGTCGGCTCGACGCGGGCGGCCTGCGCCTGCATGGCCTGGGCCCGCCCGATCTCGGCGCCCTCGCGGGTGACGAAGGAGTTGAGGGACATGTTCTGTCCCTTGAAGGGCGCGACCTTGACGCCCTGCCGGACCAGCCACCGGCAGATGCCGGCGGTGACGACGCTCTTGCCCGCGTCGGAGGTGGTCCCGGCGACGAGCAGTCCTCCGCCCCTCATGCGTTCCTCCGCTTCCGGGCCGCCAGGGCGCCGATGGTGATGCGGCCGCCCACACAGGCGACCAGGGTCAGCGCGGTCACCCGGCGCGAGAGGCCGACCGCCCGGTCGATGTCCGCGACCTCGACGGGCCGTCCCGTCCCGTTGAGCACCGGCCGGTGCTCGACCCGGCCGCCGTACGCCAGGGTCCCCCCGAGCCGTACGCCGAGCGCCCCCGCGAAGGAGGCCTCGACCGGGCCCGCGTTGGGGCTGGGGTGCTTCGCCGCGTCCGCGCGCCAGGCCCGTACGGCCCCGCGGGGGTTCCCGCCCGCGACGGTCGCGAGCGCGGCCGTCAGCCGGGCTCCGGGCCAGCCGGCCACGTCGTCGAGCCGGGCCGAGGCCCAGCCGAACCGGCGGTGGCGCGGCGACCTGTGGCCGACCATCGCGTCGAGGGTGTTGACGGCCCGGAAGCCGAGCAGGCCCGGCACGCCCGCGACCGCGCCCCAGAAGAGGGCGCCGACCACGGCGTCGGAGGTGTTCTCGGCGACCGACTCGACGACCGCGCGGGCCATCGCCGGTCCGTCGAGGGAGTGCGGGTCGCGGCCGCAGAGGTGCGGCAGCCGTTCCCGGGCCACCTCCAGGTCGCCGGCGGCCAGCGCCCCGCCGATCGCGCGTGCCTCCCGGCCCAGGGTCGTCCCGCCGACGACGGCCCAGACGGAGGCGGCGGTGAGGGCGGCGGCGGCGGCCGGCCGGTTCCGCACGGCCCGTGCGGCGAGCGCGCCCAGGGCGACGGTGGAGCCGGCGCAGACGGCGGTGTGGAGGGCGCCCCAGCCGCGGTGGTCGTGGTGGAGGCGCTCCTCGACGGCGGCGGCGGCCCGGCCGAACACGGCGACGGGGTGTCCGCGCCGGGGGTCGCCGACGAGCAGGTCGACGGCGAGGCCCGCGGCCGCGCCGTACGCGAACGCACCGGTGGTACTGCTGCGGCCGGGCATGGCGCTCTGTCCTCACTCAGGGTCCGCGCCCTGGATCGACGTGACCGGCGGCGAGAGTTCCTGACTCCCGGACCCTGGGGATCCGGTCACAGTGGCGGGACCGCGCCGGATTCGCACCGGACTTCCTCTGCTGCCGCCGTAATGGCCTCGGCAGTCCACCACGCCCCGAGAAGGGGCGTCAACTCACCCTTGACCTGCGACGGCGCACTGTGCGGAGCACCACAGAGAGGGCGGTGGACAGACGCGGGCCGGGCGGCCCGCACGGAGAGTGCGGGCCGCCCGGCCGGTGGAGCGTGGACCGTCAGACGACGATCAGGTAGATGCCGTAGGCCACGGCCGCGAGGCAGAGGCCGAAGCAGGTGTAGGCGCCGGTGCGGGCCAGGGCGGCGGAGTCACCGCGGGCGGCGGCCTCCTCCTGCTTGCCGAGGCCGACGATCCCGAGGGTGAAGAGGCCCACGAGGGCGACGGTCGCCACGAGGCTGACTCCGAAGACGGAGCCGAGGGCTGCCCAGTCGATCTTCATGTCGTTCGTTCCTTACACCGCTGCGGCGGGGGCCGGGGGAGCGGCCGGGTCCGTGGGGACCGGCGCCGGGATGGTGGTCTTGAGGTCCTCGTCCGCGACGGCGGCGACGGAACCGGCGGCCGGCGGCGGGGTGACGGCCGCGATGGCGGTGGTCACCACACCCGCGGGCTCGGCGTCGAGGTCGTCGTCGGTGACGTTGTTGTGGTCGACCGGCTTGCGGCGGGAGAGCGACCAGATGACGGCGGAGCCGACGACCAGCAGGACCGCGACGGCGGCGATGCCCCAGGGGCCCTGCTTGGTGAGGAACTCGGCGCCGGCGCCGACCAGACCCGCGGCGGGCAGGGTCAGACCCCAGGCGACGAACATCCGGGTGGCGGTCGACCAGCGGACGACACCGCCCTTGCGGCCGAGGCCGGCGCCCATCACGGCACCCGAGCAGGACTGGGTGGTGGAGAGCGAGAAGCCCAGGTGCGAGGAGGCCAGGATGACCGTCGCGGCGCTGGTCTGGGCGGCGAAGCCCTGCTGCGGCTGGAGGTCGGTGAGGCCCTTGCCCATGGTGCGGATGATGCGCCAGCCACCGAGGTAGGTGCCGAGGGCGATGGCGACACCGGCGGAGACGATGACCCACATCGGGGGGTTCGAGCCGGGGGCGACGACACCCTGGGTGACCAGGGCGAGGGTGATGATGCCCATCGTCTTCTGGGCGTCGTTGGTGCCGTGGGCGAGGGAGACGAGACCGGCGGAGGCGATCTGGCCGGCCCGGTAGCCCTTGGCCGTGGCCTTCGCCTCGGGGTTGGCCTTGATCTTGTACGTCAGCTTGGTGGCTGCCATCGCGGCGAGGCCGGCGACGAGCGGCGCGGCGATGGCCGGGATGAGGACCTTGGTGACGATGGTGGGGCCGTTCACGGCCGACCAGCCGGCCGACATGACCGCGGCGCCGATGAGGCCGCCGAAGAGGGCGTGGGAGGAGCTGGAAGGCAGGCCCAGCAGCCAGGTCAGCAGGTTCCACAGGATGGCGCCGACCAGCGCGGCGAAGATCACCTCTGTGCGGATGCCCTCTTCGTTGATGATCCCGCCGGAGATCGTCTTGGCGACCTCCACGGACAGGAACGCGCCGACGAGGTTCAGCACGGCGGACATGGCCACCGCCGTCTTCGGCTTGAGGGCACCGGTCGAGATGGTCGTGGCCATCGCGTTGGCGGTGTCGTGGAAACCGTTCGTGAAATCGAACACGAGAGCTGTCACGACCACAATGGCGAGCAGCAGCGTGATGTGTTCCATTTACCCAGGCAATCGTTTGACGTCAGTGGCGAGCCGAACGTAGGCAACCTGGGTGAACGGAAGGTGAACTGGGTCGGGCGGCGTGGTGTCCCTATCCGGTGTCGAGGCATTCCGCTTGACCGCCGGGCGGGCCGGGTGTCCACGATGCGGTCACCCCGCAACCCCGGGTAATCCGGGCCATCACAGGGCACGTGCGACCTGCCCCGGTTCCTCCTCCGCCACCCGGTTCCGCTCCCCGGACCGAACCATCCGACCGGGGGACCCCGCGGACGAGACCCATGTCACTCCAAGGAGGGGCTCGCGAGGCCCGGGGAGACCGCGCCCCGGCCCCCCTCCCTCCTCGTTCCCTCCCCCCCGCCCGGGTCCGTCCGGTGGCAGGCCGACCGCACCGTGCCGAGACTGGGAGCGTGCGCCCGGCTACAGCGACGGCAGCGGCCGTCACCACTCTGCTCGGTGTCGGCGCGGCCGTGATCGCGGCCGGCCGGTACGCCAGCGACGCCGCCCTCAGGGCGCCGTCCGGACGTCCCCTGCCCGGGGACCCACGACTCACCGTGCACGCCACCGGCCCCGAGCGGATCACCCTCACCCGCAGCCTCGCCTCGCTGCGCCCCGGCACCTACGGGATCGAGGGCCCCGGACTGCACGCCGTCGTCGGCCCCGTCCTCGACCGGGTCCCGCACACCGCCGACACCGTCGTGCGGCGCCTGGAACGGGTCGAGCTCGGGGTGCTCGGCCCCGGCGCCCGCGTCCGCTTCACGCCCCAGCTGCACATCGGCACGCCCATCAGCGCCCTCGGGCTCGCGCAGGAGGACGTCGAGATCCCCGGCGAGCTCGGCCCCCTGCCGGGCTGGCTGGTGGCGGCCCCCCGCACCACCTGGGTGATCGCCCTGCACGGCCTCGGCACGACCCGCGAGCAACCGCTGAACGTCGTCCCCTTCTACAACCACCGCAAGATCCCCGTCCTCGTCCCCGCCTACCGCGGCGACGAGGGCGCCCCCGCCTCCCCGGACGGCCTGGCCCACCTCGGCGACTCCGAGTGGCGCGATGTCGACGCGGCGATCCGCTACGCCGTCCGCCGGGGCGCCGCCAAGGTCGTCCTGCACGGCTGGGGAACCGGAGCCTCGATGGCCCTGCGCGCCGCCGCCGAGTCCGGGGTGCGCGACCGCATCAGCGGCCTGGTCCTCGACTCCCCGGTCCTCGACCAGGAGGCCACCCTCCGCAACCTCGCCGCCGCCCACCACGTCCCGGGACCCCTGCGGGCGCTCGCGGTCCGCGCGGCGCAGGGCAGGATCGGGCCCTACGGCGACCTGCTCCGCGACGCCTCCGAGCCCGGCGCCCTGCGCGTCCCCGTCCTCCTCTTCCACGGCCCGGACGACACCATCTCCCCCTGGGAGCCGTCCGTGGAACTCGCCGCCCGCCGCCCCGATCTGGTCACCCTCCAGACCGTGCGGCAGGCCCCGCACGCGGCGATGTGGAACGCCGACCCGATCCGCTACGAGGAAGCCCTCCGCCGCTTCCTCACCCCGCTCCTCTAGGACCCCCGCGGGGCCCGCCGGGGACGGGGCGGCCGATTCCGATTGGGCTTTCGGGCCGTCAGCGGGAAGACTGCCCCCGTGACGTCTCGAAAGCCCGATGAACCATTGGCGCGCAACTCCAGACTCCGACTCGTCCGCCCGCGGGCGCTGGCCACCGCCCGACGGGCCGTGACGACCCGGCGCACCCGGCCGGCGCCGCGGCCGCCCGAGGGCACTCCGCCCCGCTCGGAGCTGGCCCGCCAGGCCCGGCACGTCCTCGCCGCCGCCGTACGCATCGCCCGCTGGGCCGCCGTCGAGCGCGGCGCCGACGCGGCCCTCCGTACCGGCTCCGCGCAGGAACGGGCCGCCGCCGCACTGGACCTGACGCCCGGCCAGATCCGGGCCGGCTGGGACCGCGCCCGGCTCGCCGGACTCGTCGAACTGCACGGCGACACCGCCCGCCCCGGCTGGCGGCTGCACGCCTGGGACCGCGACGACTCCGCCGTGCTGCGCGGCTGGGTCGCCCTCTTCGACGCCTGGTCCCTGGTGCACCCGGCCCCCGAGGGGTTCGAGGCGAGCGCCGTCGCCGAGGTCGTCGAAGCCGTCCCGCAGGTGCTCTCGCTCCTCCAGCTCTCCCAGGGCCCGGTCCTCGTCCCGGCCCTCCTCGACCTGCTCGGCCAGCGCGTCGAGGAGCTGCGCGGGGAGCGCTGCGAGGTCCCGGTGGCCGAGTCGGCCCCCGAGGCCGCCGGCCTCCCCGGCACCGACGGGCTCCCGACCCTCCTCGACTGGGCCCTCGAAGGCCTCGCGGCCGTCGGCGCGCTCACCCTGGACCCCGGCGCGGAGGGGCGTCACGCCACCCTGACCCCGCTCGGCAACTGGGCGGTCTGGGTCAAGCTGGAGCAGATCTGCGTCGCCGCGCAGAGCCCCGCCGGCAACATCGAGCAGTCCGCCGAGGACATGCTCCGCGGCTGCGCCCGGCTCACCCCCGGCCCGGCCCGCGCCGAGTACCGGGCCTGGCTCGCGGCCCGCACCCTCTCCAGCGCGGTGACCGAACTCCTCGCCGTCGCCCGGGGTGAGGACGCGCTGCTGCGCGGGCTCGCCTTCGAGGCGCTCCGCGTCGTCGGCGCCCCCGCCGAGGCCGAGGTGCGGGCCACCGTCGCCGAGCCGTCCCTGCGCCCGTACGCGCTGCTCTGGCTGGCGGAGTACGAGGGCGCCGACCCCGACGACGCCCAGGAGGTCCTCACCCGCGAGGAGGCCACCTGGCTCTGGGTGGACACGGCGGCGGCCGTCGCCGACCACGGCGAGACCGAGCTGCTCGTCCGGCACCTCGACTCCGCCGTGCAGGGCACCGTCCCGGCGCTGCTCGACGAGGTCCGGGCCGTCGGCCATCCCCGGACCGTCCAGGTCCTGGTCGCCCTGGCCGCCGCCCATCCGGACCCGGCCCTGGCCAAGGCGGTCCGCAGGGCCGCCTTCCAGGTCCACACCGGGGGAGCGTGACGGGGGAGCCCCTCCTGGGGAGCCCGAGGAGGGGCGTCCGCCCCCGTCCGGCGCCGCTCGCCTACTCCGCGGCGCCGGGGGTGTACGTCCCGAAGCTCCAGATGTTGCCCTCGGCGTCCCGGGCCATGTAGTCCCGCGACCCGTAGTCCTGGTCCTTGGGCGCCATCACGATCTCGATGCCGTGGGCGACAGCGCGGGCGTGGTGCTCGTCCACGTCGTCCACGTGCACGAAGACGCCGACCGGGCCCGCCCCGCCCATCAGCTTGTCGAACTCGCTGCCGGTGCCCTTGCTGCCCAGCATGACCATGCCGTTCCCGTAGGACAGCTCGGCGTGCGCGATCCGGCCGTCCTCGCCCTCGTACACGGCGGTCGCGGCGAAGCCGAAGCCCTCCGTGAGCTGGGTGATCGCCGCCTTCGCGTCCTCGTACGTCAGCGTCGGACAGACGTGGGGTGCCTCGGCCATCCCGATCACTTCCTCTCGATCCAGTCGAATGTGACCCGGGTCTCAGTCTGGCAGCCTCCGCCGACAATCAGCGGAAGGTGTTGCACCGGGCCATGTCGCCGGTCCGGTAGCCCTCGTAGAACCACTGCTGGCGCTGGGCCGCGGAGCCGTGCGTCCAGTTCTCCGGGGTGACCCGGCCCTGGAACCTCTCCTGGATCCGGTCGTCGCCCACCGCGGCCGCCGCGTCCAGGCCGTCCCGGATGTCCTGGTCCGTCAGCCGGGTCAGCAGCGGCCGGCCCGTCCGGTCGTCGGGCGTGGTGGTGGCGTGCCGCGCCCACACCCCCGCGTAGCAGTCGGCCTGGAGCTCGACCCGCACGGCGTTGGAGTCCGCGCCGGTCCGCCCGTCCTGGGCGCGGCTCAGCGTCCCCATGAGGTTCTGGATGTGGTGGCCGTACTCGTGCGCCACGACGTACGCCTGGGCGAACGGTCCGCCGGTCGACCCGAACTTCGTGCGCAGCTCGTCGAAGAAGCCCAGGTCCAGATAGACCTGCCGGTCGCCCGGGCAGTAGAAGGGCCCCACCGCCGAGGTCGCCGAGCCGCAGGCGGTCGGCACCCGCTGGGTGAACATGACGGTGGCGGCGTTCCCGTAGGTGCCGCCCCGGCGCGCGTACTCGCTCCGCCAGAAGTCCTGGACGCTGTTGACGACGGCGACGATCCGGCAGTCCTCGCGGGTGTTGGCGTCCGAGCCCTTCCGGCAGCTCTGGTTGACCTGGGCCGCCGAGGAGGAGGTGGCGGCCGGTTCCTCGCCGCCGCCGGAGAGTCCGAGCTGGTCCGGTCCCACCCCGAAGAGCAGGCCCAGGATCAGGGCGATGAAGCCGATGATGCCGCCGCCGACGGTCGCCCGGCCGCCCGGGATGCGGCTGCCCCGGACGTCCTTGACCTCCGAGGTGTCCAGATCGGCGTCGTCGTCGAACTGCACGGTCCACCACCCTCCGCGTCACTGCCGCGGCAGAGGCCGCCGCCCTGCGCCGAGTATCGAACGATCTCTCCCTCCTCGCCCCTTTTGTCAAGCACTGGCGGGGTTTGTGAGAAAGCTCCGTTCCGGCCCCCGCGCCCCCACATGGCCGAAAAGCAGTTGCAGGCGCCCGTTAGACTGGCCGTATGGCCATTCTCCCCGTGCACTAGCGGCGTCGAAGCCCTCCACCAGCCGTCCTTCCGCCGTTTCCCACCGCCCTGGAGTCTGTCCGTGATCACCGCTTCCGGCATCGAGCTGCGCGCCGGCGCCCGAGTCCTCATCGAGTCCGCTTCCTTCCGCGTCGCCAAGGGCGACCGCATCGGCCTCGTCGGTCGCAACGGAGCGGGCAAGACCACGCTCACCAAGTGCCTGGCGGGCGAGGGTGTCCCCGCCGCCGGCCAGATCGCCCGCTCCGGCGAGGTCGGCTACCTCCCGCAGGACCCGCGCACCGGCGACCTCGACGTGCTCGCCCGCGACCGCATCCTCTCCGCCCGCGGCCTCGACGTCCTCCTCAAGAAGATGCGGATGAACGAGGAGCGCATCGCGACCGGCTCCGGCGGCACCCGCGACAAGGCGATGAAGCAGTACGAGCGCCAGGAGACCGAGTTCCTGACCAAGGGCGGATACGCGGCCGAGGCCGAGGCCTCCACCATCGCCGCTGCCCTCGGTCTGCCCGACCGGGTCCTCGGCCAGCCGCTGCACACCCTCTCCGGTGGTCAGCGCCGCCGCGTCGAGCTCGCCCGGATCCTCTTCTCGGACGCCGACACGCTCCTCCTCGACGAGCCCACGAACCACCTCGACGCCGACTCCATCGTCTGGCTGCGCGACTACCTGAAGAGCTACCGCGGCGGCTTCATCGTGATCTCCCACGACGTCGACCTCGTCGAGACCGTGGTCAACAAGGTCTTCTACCTGGACGCCAACCGCTCCACGATCGACGTCTACAACATGGGCTGGAAGCTCTACCAGCAGCAGCGCGAGGCCGACGAGAAGCGCCGCAAGCGCGAGCGCCAGAACGCCGAGAAGAAGGCCGCCGCCCTCAACTCGCAGGCCGACAAGATGCGCGCCAAGGCCACCAAGACCGTCGCCGCGCAGAACATGGCCAAGCGGGCCGAGCGGCTGCTCTCCGGCCTGGAGGCGGTGCGCGCCTCCGACAAGGTCGCCAAGCTCCGCTTCCCCGACCCGGCGCCCTGCGGCAAGACCCCGCTGACGGCCGAGGGGCTCTCCAAGTCCTACGGTTCGCTGGAGATCTTCACCGATGTGGACCTCGCGATCGACAAGGGCTCGCGCGTCGTCATCCTCGGCCTCAACGGCGCGGGCAAGACGACGCTGCTCCGGCTGCTCGCGGGCGCCGAGAAGCCCGACACCGGCGAGGTGACCCCGGGCCACGGCCTCAAGCTCGGCTACTACGCCCAGGAGCACGAGACGCTCGACCCCGAGCGCAGCGTCCTGGAGAACATGCGCTCGGCCGCGCCCGACCTCGACCTCGTCCAGGTCCGCAAGACGCTCGGTTCCTTCCTCTTCTCCGGCGACGACGTCGACAAGCCGGCCGGGGTCCTCTCCGGCGGCGAGAAGACCCGCCTCGCCCTGGCCACGCTGGTCGTCTCCTCGGCGAACGTGCTCCTCCTGGACGAGCCCACCAACAACCTGGACCCGGCGAGCCGCGAGGAGATCCTCGGGGCCCTGCGGACCTACAAGGGCGCCGTCGTCCTGGTCACCCACGACGAGGGCGCGGTCGACGCGCTGGAGCCGGAGCGGATCATCCTGCTCCCGGACGGCGTCGAGGACCTGTGGGGCCCGGACTACGCGGACCTGGTGGCGCTCGCCTGACCCGGAGGCGGTCGGGTGATCATTCCCGGCTGGATCATTCGGCCCACGGGTGATCCTTCATCTGAGTGAGTGCGTCTCGTACCCCCGGCGCGGTGCTCTGCCGAATCCTTCCGGCAGACCCGCGCCGTACGTGTGTTCGCCCTGCGGCGCTGACCTGGTACTTCCCGCGCCGTGCGGTACGGAGACCCGTTTCCGGCCCGGTGGAATCCGGGCTTCCGTTCGTGTCGACATCGCACCTGTCCACAAACCCGGCGGCATGGACCTTGTCGAATGGGTGGCCAGGACGGACGGGAGGGGTGATCATGAGAAGTCCAGAGCGCACTTCCCATGAGGAGGCACGGGTGGCCGAGACTCTGAAGAAGGGCAGCCGGGTGACCGGCGCCGCGCGCGACAAGCTCGCGGCAGACCTGAAGAAGAAGTACGACTCCGGTGCGAGCATCCGGGCGCTGGCCGAGGAAACCGGCCGCTCCTACGGATTCGTCCACCGGATGCTGAGCGAGTCCGGAGTCACGCTGCGCGGACGCGGCGGAGCGACACGGGGCAAGAAGACCGCCTCGGCCTGACATGGGGCGGCTCGACCGGGCCACCGGGTCTCTCGGTGGCCACCCGGTCGGCCCACGGGCCGGCCAGGTGGTTACTGTGCAGTCACTTAGCATCTGATGCAGTGCTGCACCGGAACCGGAGGCGCCCCATGCCCACGCTCGACGACTCTGAGCTCGTATTCGACAAGGACGGTGTACGGCTCACCGTCGAGGACGCCGTTGCCACGGTGACCCTGACCAATCCGGCGAAGCGCAACGCTCAGTCTCCCGCTCTGTGGCGGGCGTTGACAGAAGCCGGCCGGTCGTTGCCCGGCAGCGTGCGGGTCGTCGTTCTGCGTGGTGAGGGAAAGTCCTTCTCCGCCGGACTCGACCGGCAGGCGTTCACGCCCGAGGGCTTCGACGGAGAGCCGTCCTTCCTCGATCTCGCGCGCGGTTCCGACGAGGACCTCGACGCCGAGATCGCCGAGTACCAGGAGGCGTTCACCTGGTGGCGCCGTAGTGACCTCGTGTCGATCGCGGCCGTCCAGGGCCACGCCATCGGCGCGGGCTTCCAGCTCGCCCTCGCCTGCGACCTGCGGGTCGTCGCCGAGGACGTGCAGTTCGCCATGCGCGAGACCAGCCTGGGTCTCGTCCCGGACCTGACCGGGACGCACCCGCTCGTCTCGCTCGTCGGCTACGCCCGCGCGCTCGAGATCTGCGCCACCGGGCGCTTCGTCCACGCGGAGGAGGCCGAGCGCATCGGCCTCGCCAACCTGTCCGTGCCCGCCGACGAGCTCGACGCGGCGGTACGGGACCTCGGCGCCGCCCTGCTCGCGGCGCCGCGCGACGCGGTCACCGAGACCAAGGCGCTCCTCAGGGGTGCCGCCGGCCGCTCGTACGAGGAGCAGCGCACCGCCGAGCGTGCCGCCCAGGCCCGCCGTCTGCGCGACCTCGCCGGTCTCGGCGACTGACGCCCGGCCGGCGGTCCGGCCCGGGACCCGTTCGGCGGATCCCCGGGCCTCTCTCCGGTTTCCTCCGGGCCGCTCCGGCGGACGGGCCCTAGCGGAACTCCGACACCACGACCGTGACCGCGGCGCCCTCCGGGGCGGCCGCGGTCACGGCCGCGCGCACCGCGCGGGTCACGTCCAGGGGCCGGGCGCCGGCCGTCACGGCGACCTCCACCCGTACCTCGTCGGGCCTCCGGCGCACCGGCGGGCCCAGCGCGTCCGTCACGCCCGCGACACCCGCCACCCCGAGCGCCGCCAGGGCCAGGGGGTCGTCCGTCGCCGGGGAGGTCCGGCCCGGTGGGGGAGCGGTGGGTCCCTCCTCCGGCGGAGCCTGGTCGAGGAGTTCCGTCACCTTCAGGTCCACGGCCGCCACCACCAGCCCGAGCTCGTGCTCGGCGGCCGTGAGCAGCGCCGTCCGCAGTTCCTCGCCCAGCTCGGGGAGCGGCCGCCCGGCCGTCACGGCGAACGAGGCCGAGACGCGCACGCCGGCCTCCCGCCGTGGACCGGGCTCCGTGTCCGGCTCCGCCTCCACCGGCCCGATCCGCAGCGCGCCCGGCACCACTCCCCGTACCGCCGCAGCGGCGCGGTCGAGTACCTCGCGTGCCGCCCGCTCGGTGATCCAGGCCCCGTCCGTCGCCGTTCCGAGCGGCAGCAGCCTGCCCGGGGCGAGGCGTGCCCGTACCGCCGCCGTCCAACCCTCAGCCGTCGTCATTGCCCCAGCCTGCCGTATCCCCGGGGCGAGACGGGGTAACCGCCCTTAGTGTGGGCGAAGAACCCCGAAATATCCCAGAAGGGGCTAAATCCGATGACGGACACCACCTACGCAAGCGACTCCTCGGGCGACGAACCGCGCCGCACCTCGGTCACCAAGCGGGGCGGCGGCGCTCCCGCCTCCCGGGGCCGGACCACGATCGCCGACGGAGTCGTCGAGAAGATCGCCGGACTCGCCGCCCGGGACGTCGAGGGCGTCCACGCCATGGGCAGCGGGCTCTCCCGCACCTTCGGCGCCGTACGCGACCGGGTACCCGGAGGCGGCAGCAGCAAGTCGAACGCCACCCGAGGCGTGAAGGCCGAGGTCGGCGAGGTGCAGACCGCGCTCGACCTGGAGATCGTCGTCGACTACGGCGTCTCGATCGCCGACGTCGCCGGCGACGTCCGCGAGAACGTCATCGCGGCCGTGGAGCGGATGACGGGCCTGGAGGTCGTCGAGGTCAACATCGCGGTCAGCGACGTGAAGCTGCCCGAGGACGAGGAGGACGAGCCGGAGCAGCGGCTCCAGTAGCCGCTGACGGCAGTGCACGGGGGGCTCAGGAAGACTCAGGAAGGGGTCAGGAATGAGCATGGCGGTGGTCGGCCTGGTGGCCGGAATGGCTCTCGGATTCGCCGGATACTTCGGCGGCTTCGGAGCGTTTGTACTGGTCGCGGCCTTGGGGGCGATCGGCTTCGTGGCGGGCCGCTTCCTCGACGGCGACCTCGAACCCGGCGACCTGTTCCGGGGCCGCGACCGCGGCGACCGGCGGCGGTGACGCGGGGTGACAGCCGATCCGGCCCGTGGCCCGGTCCGTGACCGGGGGGCGACCAGGATCGCCGACCGGGTCGTCGCGAAGATCGCCGCCCAGGCGGCGAGGGAAGGTGTGGGCACCGTCCCGGACGGCGGTTCGAGGCCCCATGCCTCGGTCGTCGTCCACCGGGACGTCGTCCGGGTCGCCGTGAGCCTCGAACTCGACTACCCCGCGGACGTGGGGCGCCGGTGCGGAGCCGTACGGAGCAGGGTCCGCACCCGGGTGGAGGAACTGGTGGGCATGGAGGTCCACGAGGTCACCGTCCACGTGGAACGCCTGCACTCCCCCCTCACCCGGCAGGACGCCCGGAGGGACCGCGTGTCATGACGAATCCGCCCGATCCCCGCCCCGGCTCCGGCCCGGACCCCGGCGCCGCCCCCGGCCCCGGCTCCGACCCGGGTCCCGGCTCCGGCCGCGCTCCCGACGCGGACGCCGGCGGGGACACCCGTACCCGCGTCCGTACCGACAAGGACCCCGGCGGCGGTGGCGCACCCGCCCCGGCCGACGCCTCCGCCCCGCGGGTCAGGCGCTTCTGGGCCGTCCGCCGCATCCCGGCGGCCGTCCTCGCGGCCCTGGTCCTCGGCGGAGCGGGGCTCCTCCTCTACGACATCGCGGCCGTGCGGGCCGACCGCTCCGCCATGGCCTGGCGGCGTGAACTGGCCGACGGACTCGCGACCCGGCCGCTCGACGACACCTGGGTGATCGTCGGCGCCTCCGTCGCGGTCGTCCTCGGCCTCTGGCTCCTCGTCCTGGCCGCGACCCCCGGCCTGCGGGCCGTCCTCCCGATGCGCCGCGAGCACGTCGACGTGCGGGCCGGACTCGACCGGGAGGCCGCGGCCGTCGCCCTGCGGGACCGCGCCATGGAGGTCTCCGGCGTGCAGTCCGTGAGGGTGCGCGTCGGCCGCGCCAAGGCCCAGGTCAAGGCGGTCTCGCACTTCCGCGCGCTCGACGAGGTCCGCGCCGACGTGGAGGCGGCCCTCACCACGGGCATCGCCGAACTCGGCCTCGCCCGCCCGCCCGCGCTGACGGTACGGGTGGCCCGGCCGCCCAGGAAGGGATGAGCCGGTGACGGTCATGCTCCAGGAAGGGGTGACCCCGTGACGGTCGTCCTCCGGCGCGTCAACCGCGTCCTGCTCGGGCTCGCCGGGCTGCTCCTCGTCCTCGGCGGCGGGGGAGTCCTCGCCGCCGCCCTCGACCTGTCCGTACCGTCCTGGTGGCCCTGGTCGGGCCCCTCGGACGTGCTGCTCTCCACCGCCGACCGGCAGCGGTGGCGGGACGAGGGCTGGTGGTGGCCGGTGGTCATCGCGGTCCTCGGGCTGATCGTCCTGCTCGCCCTGTGGTGGCTGCTCGTCCAGTTCCGGCGCGCCCGGCTCTCCGAGGTCGTCGTCGACAGCGGCGACGGCGAGGAGGCCGTCCTGCGCGGCCG
The DNA here is from genome assembly GCF_040296665.1 of Streptomyces sp. NPDC002057. Classification (NCBI taxonomy): domain Bacteria; kingdom Bacillati; phylum Actinomycetota; class Actinomycetes; order Kitasatosporales; family Streptomycetaceae; genus Streptomyces; species Streptomyces sp. NPDC002057. Next base: position 21,244 of record NZ_JBEOXR010000004.1, on the reverse strand, counting down.
GGCCCTGGAGAGCGTCCTGGAGGCGGACGCCACCGCCCAGGAGGGGGTGGCGCGGGCCCGGGTCGCCCTCACCGGCCGCCGGGAGGCCCCCCGCACCCGGGTCGCGCTCCTCCTGGAGCCGTACGCCTCCCCGGGGGACGCCCTGACGACGCTCAGCGGCCAGGCGCTGGCCCACGCCCGTACGTCCACGGGCCTGCCCGCCCTGCCCACCGAGGCGCGGCTGCGGGCGGTCAAGCACCGGGCCCGCCGGGTGAACTGACGGCGGGCCGGGGGCACGGGGCCTCAGAAACCGCTGCGGGCCCCGCCGTCCACCGGGAGCATCAGACCCGTCAGGTACGAGGCGGCCGGCGACAGCAGGAAGGCCGCCGTCCGCCCGAACTCCGCCGGGGTGCCGTAGCGGCGCAGCGGGATGGCGGCCTCGTTGGCCGCGCGGGTCCCGTCCGCGTCGCCGGAGAGCGCGTCCAGGGAACGCACCCGGTCCGTGTCGATCCGGCTCGGCAGCAGTCCCACGACCCGCACCCCGCGCGGGCCCAGGTCGTTGGCGAGGGACTTGGCGAAGCCGGCGAGGCCCGGGCGCAGCCCGTTGGAGATGGTCAGACCCTGGATCGGCTCGTGGACCGAGGCCGACAGGACGAAGCCGATGACCCCGCCCTCGCCGAGCGTCTCGGCGGCCGTGCGGGCCAGCCGCACCGCCCCGAGGAAGACGGTGTCGAAGGCCGCCGCCCACTGCTCGTCGGTGTTGTCCGCCGCGAAGCCGGGGGCCGGACCGCCCACGCTGATCAGGATGCCGTCGAAGCCGCCGAACCGCGCCCGCGCCTCGGCGACGAGCCGCGCCGGGGTCCCGGGGTCGGTGTTGTCGGCGGCGATCCCCGAGGCGTCGGGGCCGAGCTCGGCGACGGCCTCGGCGACCGACTTCTCCTCCCGCCCGGTGATCAGCACCTTCGCGCCCTCGGCGAGCAGCGCCTCGGCGGAGGCCCGCCCGAGCCCCCGCGTCGCCCCGGTCACCACGTACACACGGTCCTTCAGTCCAAGATCCATGGACCTATCCTGCCGGGTCCGGATCCTCCGCTGCCAGTGCGAGCGCCGTGCCCACCAGACCGATGTGGCTGAAGGCCTGGGGGAAGTTGCCCAGCTGGCGTCCCGTCACGGGGTCGTACTCCTCCGCCAGGAGGCCCACGTCGTTGCAGAGCGCCACCAGGCGTTCGAAGAGCCGCCGGGCCTCCTCGGTCCTGCCGGTCAGCCGGAGCGCGTCCGCCAGCCAGAAGGAGCAGACCAGGAAGGTGCCCTCCTGGCCCGGGAGGCCGTCCACCGACCCGGAGCCGGTGCTGTAGCGGCGCACGTAGCCGTCGTGCAGCAGCTCCTCCTGCACGGCGGCCACCGTGCCCACCACCCGGGGGTCGTCCGGAGGGAGGAAGCCGACCTGGGGGATGAGCAGGGTCGCCGCGTCCAGCTCCGACGAGCCGTACGACTGGGTGAAGGTGTTCCGTTTGGGGTCGTAGGCCCTGGCGCACACCTGCGCGTGGATCTCGTCCCGCATGGTCCTCCACCGCGCCACGTCCCCGGGCAGCGAGGGGTCGGCCTCCAGGGTGCGTACGGCACGGTCGGCGGCCACCCAGGCCATCACCTTCGAGTGGGTGAAGTGGCGGCGCGGCCCGCGCACCTCCCAGAGGCCCTCGTCGGGCTCGCGCCAGGTCGACTCCAGGAAGCCCAGCAGGCTCAGCTGGAGGTTCCAGGCGTGCCGCTCCGCCGGGATCCCGGCCTCACGGGCGCGGTGGAGCGAGTCCATGACCTCGCCGTACACGTCGAGCTGGAACTGGTCCACGGCGGCGTTCCCGGTCCGTACCGGCGCCGAGTCGGCGTACCCCCTTAGCCACGGCAGGGTGGTCTCGGGGAGCCGGCGCTCCCCGGCGGGGCCGTACATGATCTGGAGGTCGGCCGGGTCGCCGGCGACGGAGCGGAGCAGCCAGTCCCGCCAGGCCTGCGCCTCGTCGACGTACCCGGCGGCGAGCAGCACGCCGAGGGTGAGGGAGGAGTCGCGCAGCCAGCAGGCGCGGTAGTCCCAGTTCCGTACGCCGCCGACCTCCTCCGGCAGGGAGGTGGTGGGGGCGGCCATGATCCCGCCCGTCGGGGCGTAGGTGAGCGCCTTCAGGGTGATCAGGGAACGGAGCACCGCCTCCCGGTACGGGCCCCGGTAGGTGCAGCGGGCCGCCCACTCCCGCCAGTCCGCGAGCGACTGCTCCAGGGCCCGGTGGGGGTCGATGAGCTCGGGGCGCGGCTCGTGCGAGGGGTGCCAGGTGAGCACGAAGGCCACCTTCTCGCCGGCCTCGACGGTGAAGGAGGAGCAGGTGGAGAACTGCTGTCCCCAGGTCTTCACGGGCGGCTCGCTGCGCAGCCAGACCGCGTCCGGCCCGGCGATCGCGACCCGGTGCTCGTCGGCGCGGCGCATCCACGGCACGACCGATCCGTAGTCGAAGCGCAGCCGCAGGACGCCGCTCATCTCGACGCTGCCGCTGACGCCCTCCACGATCCGCATCAGATCCGGGGCCCTGTCCCGCTGCGGCATGAAGTCGGTGACCTTGACGGTGCCGGTCCGGGTCTCCCAGTAGGTCTCCAGGACGAGGGAGTCCTCGGCGTACCGACGGGAGGTGCAGGTCGTGGCGCCCTTGGGGGCGATCCGCCAGTGGCCGTTGTCCTCGTCGCCGAGGATCGAGGCGAAACAGGCCGCCGAGTCGAACCGTGGCAGACACAGCCAGTCGACCGATCCGTCGCGGCCGACGAGCGCGGCGGTCTGGAGATCGCCGATGAGGGCGTAGTCGTCGATACGTTGCGTCACGCTTTGGGCTGTTCCCGCAAGTGGCGGTGGTCAATCAGCGGGACGGAGTGGCCTCGATCGCGTCCGGGTCCTTTTCCGGGGTTCCGGGGGCGTCGGAGGAGGCCGCGGCCTCGCGGTCACGCCGCTCCCGGCGGACCAGGATCACCCAGCCGACGGGTACGCCGGCCGCGAAGAGCCACCACTGGACGGCGTACGCCATGTGCGCGCCGATCGAGTCGTGGTCGGGCTCGGGGATCTGCTCGGGGCCGTCCCCGGCGGGCTCCGGCGCGGTCTGTTCGAGGTAGCCGCCGAGCACCTCGCGGCCGATGAGCTCGGCCTGCTGCTCGCTGTTGATGAGCATGACCTGGCGGTCCGGCAGGCCCTTCAGGTCCTTGATGCCGCTGGCGCCGGTCGTCTCGTCGGCCTTGAGCCGGCCGGTGATCGTCACCTCGCCCTTGGGGACGGGCGGCACCGCCGGGAAGGTGTGCTGGTCGGCGGCGGCCGGCACCCAGCCGCGGTTGACCAGGACGATCCTGCCGTCCCTGAGGACCAGCGGGGTGAGGACGTGTACGCCGACCCGGTCGTCGGAGTTGGTGCGACGGCGGACGACCACCTCGTGGGCGGTGTCGAAGGTGCCGGTGGCGGTGGCGGGCCGCCAGTAGTCGGAGCGCGGGACGGTGTGCCCGGGGGAGGTGAGCTCCTCGACGGGGAGCGGCTTCGCCGCGACGCTGTCCGCGATCAGCGCGTTCTGGGCCACCCGGCGCTCGTGCCGGTGGAACTGCCAGAAGCCCAGCTCGATCATCGTGGGGATGAGGACAAGGGCGATCAGGGTGAGGATCACCCACTGCCGGGACAACAGGAAGCGGTACACGCCGTCGACGGTACAACGTGCCGAAAGGCCCCCTCGCGGCGGGTGCCGAAGGGGGCCGAAAGCCGTCAAGGGATCGTTTCTTCGCGAGAGCCGGGTCACACCCGGTCGACGATGCCCACCTTTCCCTCCGCGCGGGCGCAGTGGCCGCCGCAGTACCAGCTGCCGTCGACCTCGACGCCCTGTCCGATGATCTGGACCCGGCAGTGTTCGCAGATGGGCGCCATGCGGTGGATGGCGCAGGCGAAGCAGTCGAAGACATGGATCGCGCCTTGCGCGTGTACTTCGAAGGACATGCCGTAATCGTTTCCGCAGACCTCACAACGTGCCATGCGCCACAGGGTGGGGCTCCCGGCGGGCGCGCGCAGCTCGGCACGCCCGCAGGGGCCGGGGCGTCACCCGTCTGCCGGGGCCACGTCCCGCAGCAGCTGGGTGTAGGCCGCCTCGTCGACGACCGGCGTGCCGAAGGACTTGGCCTTGACGGTCTTGGAGGTGGCGGAGTCCGGGTCGTTGGTGACCAGCAGGCTGGTCAGCCGGGAGACGCTGCCAGCGACGTGGAGCCCGGCGTCGACGGTGCGGTCCTCCAGGAGCTCGCGGTCGACGGAGGTGTCCCCGGAGAACGCCACCCGCATGCCCTGCTTGAGCGGTTTGTCCGTCTCGTACCGGCCCGGGTTGGGGTACGGGCACGCCGGACGCTTCCGCGACGGACGCCAGCTGTTCGCCCGGTACGAGGAACCGTACGAGGCCTGCTGGCCGATCCGCGGCCGCTCCGGGGACGAGGCCCACTCGGTCAGCGGACGGCACTCCAGGAGCGGCAGCCGCACGTTCCGCTCGGCCGCCGCGTGCAGGCTCGGCCGGAACGCCTCGGCGAGCACCCGCGCGTCGTCCAGCGCGTTGTGCGCGCGCTCCTGCACGACCCCGAAGTGCGCGGCGAGCGACTCCAGCTTGTGGTTGGGCAGCGGCAGCGCCAGCTCCTTGGCGAGCGCGATCGTGCAGAGCCGCTGCCGCACCGGGGCGGCCGACTCCGCGCGCGCGTACTCCCGGGCGATCATCTGCCAGTCGAACATCGCGTTGTGCGCGACGAGCACCCGTCCGTCGAGCCGGGCCGCGAACTCCGCCGCGATCTCCGGGAAGAGCGGCGCGCCCTCCAGGACGTCGCTCGTCAGCCCGTGGATCCAGACGGGGCCGGGATCGCGCTCGGGGTTGACGAGGCTGTACCAGTGGTCCTCGACGTTGCCCTGGGCGTCCAGCCGGTAGACGGCAGCCGACACTATCCGGTCGTCGCGGGCGAGTCCGGTGGTCTCCACATCGACGACCGCGTACCCCTGCGGGTAGGCGGCCGGCCACGTCGCTGCTGTCGTACGGTCGTCAAGCACGGTCACTGAGAATACGGCCCGCGGCCGACAACTCCGTCCCCGGTGTCCCCGGAGGCCCCGGAGAGGAGCCCGTGCACCAGGGCGCGCAGGGAGTCCACGAACAGCCGCTCGGTGTCGACCGGGGCGGCCAGGGCGCGTGCGAGCGGCGCGTCGGACCCGGTGTCCTCCCCGCGCCACAGCTCCTCCTCGGCCGGTGACTGGGCGGGTGCCCGCTCGCGGTTGCGCTCCACCAGGACGTGGCCGACGACCTGGAACTGGACCGCGCGGACCACCTCCGCCGCCCGCGCCCCCCGCAGCCCCGCCGCGTGGGCCTCCTGGACCAGGGCGCGCTGGGACGGCAGGAACATGCGTTCCGTCAGGCCCCGTTCGTGGACCATCGCCACCAGGTGCGGGCGCTCCCGCAGGGCGCGGCGGAGCGCGCGGGCCACCGAGACCATCCGCTCGGCGGGGGTCGTCCCGTGCGGGCGGATCGTGCCGAGGTCGGCGACGGTCCGCTCGACGAGGGCGTCGAGCAGGGACTCGCGGTTGCCGACGTGCCAGTAGATCGAGGTCACGGCGGTGGAGAGCTCCGCGGCGAGCCTGCGCATCGTCAGGGCGTCCGGGCCGTGCTCCCGCACCAGGGCGGCCGCGGTCTCCAGGACTTCGTCGCGGGTCAGCGCGGAGCGTGCCATCGGTTCCCCCAACTCCTCTGTGTGCACGGCTCTTTACCCTTCGTCGACAGCGGTGTAACTGTGTTACAGGCCGACGGTTCCGAAGGGTGGTACGTCATGGCACGAGTACGGTACGGGGCGCGCACGGACGCCGAGATCACGGCGGCCCGTACGAAGAGCGCCCGACTCCCCGACATCTGGTCCACCGGAGTGGTCGCCGTCTGGGAGACCGATCCGGATGTCGTCGCGGCGGTCCTGCCGCCCCCGCTGAAACCCACCGCGCGTCCCCTCGTACGCGCCAACATCAGCAAGGTCGACCTGCCCGGCTACCCCCTCGGCGCCGGCTCGGTGGCGGTCGCCGCCGCCCACGGCGACCGCGAGGGCTGGTACCCGTTGGTCATGCCGATGACCCACGAGCGGGCCCTCGTCGGCGGCCGTGAGGTCTTCGGCGAACCCAAGAAACTCGGGGAGGTCACCGTGGAACGCGAGGGGCTCGTCGTGCGGGCCGCCCTCGCCCGGCACGGGATCGCCTTCGTGGAGGTCCGGGGCGCCGTCTCCGGGCCGCTGCCGCTGCCGGAGCCCGTGGAGAAGACCGACTTCTACTTCAAGTTCCTGCCCGGTGTGGACGGCAGGGGCTTCGACGCCGACCCCGTCCTCGTCCACTGCGTCCGCAACGAGAAGGTGCGGAGGCTGGAGCGGATCACCGGCGACGTGGTGCTGCGCGAGTCCATGTACGACCCGGTCGCCGACCTCCCCGTACGCCGGCTCGTCGAGATCACGATCGGCGAGAAGACCACCGACCAGAAGGGCACGGTCGCCGAACGCGTCTGCGCGCGGGCCCTCCTGCCGTACATCCACCAGCGGTACGACGACCCCCAGCAGATCCTCGACGGCCCGCCGGACGGGAGCGCGTGATGGAGCTGCGCGCGGGACAGGTCGCCGTCGTCACCGGCGCGGCGAGCGGCATCGGACGGGCCCTGGCCCGCCGCTTCGCCGCCGAGGGCATGGCCGTGGTCCTCGGCGACGTCGAGGAGCGCGCGCTCGCCGAGGCGGCCGACGAGCTGATGGAGGGCGGGGCCCGGGTCCTCGCCCGGACGGTCGACGTCTCGGACCCCGACGACGTCCGGTCGTTCGCGGACTCCGCGTACGACACCTTCGGCGCCGTGCACGTCCTCTGCAACAACGCGGGCGTCGGCTCCGGCGCCGAGGGGCGCATGTGGGAACACGAGCCCAACGACTGGAAGTGGGCCTTCGCCGTCAACGTCTGGGGCGTCTTCCACGGCATCCAGGCCTTCGTCCCCCGCATGATCGCGAGCGGCGAACCCGGCCACGTCGTCAACACCTCCTCCGGCGACGGCGGCATCGCCCCGCTGCCCACCGCCTCCGTGTACGCGGTCACCAAGGCGGCCGTCGTCACCATGACGGAGTCGCTCTACGCCCATCTGAGGGCCGAGCACGCGCGCGTGGGCGCGTCCGTGCTCTTCCCCGGGCCGCACATGCTCCGCACCGGACTCTGGGAGTCGCACCGCAACCGGCCCGACCGGTACGCCAAGCAGCGGCCCCGCAGGACCCCGTACCGCAGCCTCGACCAGTGGGAGGCCGCCATGAAGGAGGCCGGGCACGAGGTGGCCTTCACCCCGGTGGAGGAGGTCGCCGACCACGTCGTCGACGGCATCCGCGCCGACCGCTTCTGGATGCTGCCGGAGAGCGAGCACAGCGACCGGCAGATCCGGGCGCGCTCGCGGTCGATGCTCGACCGCGCCAACCCGTCGTACCTGGAGAGCTTCATCCTCGACTGAGGGGGCTTCACGATGAGCAACGAGGACCACGGAGACCCGTACCTGATCATCTCCTCCGACTGCCACGCCGGACTGCCCACCGAGGAGTACCGGCCCTACCTCGACCCCCGCTTCCACCGCGCGTTCGACGACTTCCTCGCCGGACGCGAGGCGCGCCGGGAGGCCATGACCCGGCTCGGGGTCCGCAACGAGGCCTTCGCCGACAAGTGGTTCCACGACAACGAGGAGGGTCTGCGCGGCGGCTGGGACGCCGTGCGGCGCCTCAAGGAGCTCGACGGCGACGGGGTCGCGGCCGAGGTCGTCTTCCCCGACGCGGACGCCGTCGACAGCCGGACCGCCGCCCCCTTCGGCGTCGGCCTCGGACTCTCCGGCGACCAGGACCCGGAGCTCGGCATGGCGGGCGCGCGGGCGCACAACCGCTGGCTCGCCGAGTTCGTCGGACAGAACCCCGAGAGGCACTGCGGGGTGGCGCTGCTCCCGATCACCGCGGAGCCGGCCAAGGTCGTCGCCGAGATCCACCGCGCCAGGGAGTCGGGGCTCGGCGCGCTGATGATCCCCTCCATGTGGGTGGACAAGGCGCCCTACCACGACCGGCGCTACGACCCGGTCTGGGCGGCCGCCGCCGAGACCGGGATGCCACTCGTCACCCACTCGGGCGCCGCCCCGCGCGAGGAGTACGGCGACCACCTCGGCATCTACGTCTCCGAGGTCACCTGGTGGCCGGCCAGGCCGCTGTGGTTCCTGCTCTGGTCGGGCGTCTTCGAGCGCCACCCCGGGCTGCGGTTCGGCGTCGCCGAGTCCGGCTGCTGGTGGCTGCCGAACCTGCTCTGGTTCATGGACCGGCTCTACCTCGGCGCGCACGGCGGCAAGAAGCTGTCCCCGTTCGCGGAGCTGAGGCGGCCCCCCAGCGAGTACCTGGACCGGCAGGTCTTCGTCTGCGCCACCAACACCAAGCGGCGCGAACTCGCCCAGCGGTACGAGATCGGCGTCGACAACATCCTGTGGGGCTCGGACTTCCCCCACCCCGAGGGCACCTGGCCCGACACGCGCGCGTGGCTCAGGAGGACCTTCCACGACATCCCGGTGACCGAGACGCGCCGGATGCTGGGCCTCGCGGCGGCGGAGGTCTTCGGCTTCGACACGGAGAAGCTCGCACCGATCGCCCGCCGGATCGGCCCCACCCCGGCCGACCTCGGCCAGCCCGCCGACCAGGCCGCCGTCGAGGCCTCCTGGGCCCGCTCGCGCGAGGTCGGCCGGCACTGGCTGACCGACCACGACTTCCCCGCCCTGGGGGTGAGCTGATGGACCGCTACACCGTCATCTCCGCGGACTGCCACGCCGGCGCCGACCTCCTCGACTACCGGCCGTACCTGGAGAGGAGGCGCCACGACGCCTTCGACGCCTGGGCGGCGGCCTACGTCAACCCGTACGAGGACCTGCTCGCCGACACCGCCGACCGCAACTGGAACTCCGAACGCCGGCTGAGCGAGCTGGAGGCCGACGGCATCGTCGCCGAGGTCGTCTTCCCGAACACCGTCCCGCCGTTCTTCCCCTCCGCCTCGCTGATGGCACCCGCCCCGACCCGCGAGGAGTACGAACTCCGCTGGGCGGGCCTGCGGGCCCACAACCGCTGGCTGGCCGACTTCTGCGGCCTCGCCCCCGGCCGCCGCGCCGGAGTCGCCCAGATCCTCCTGAACGACGTCGACGAGGCGGTGCGCGAGATCCGCCGCACCAAGGAGGCCGGCCTCACGGGCGGCGTCCTGCTGCCGGGCGCCCCACCGGGATCCGGCGTGCCCGAGCTGTACTCCTCGGTGTACGACCCGATCTGGGCGGTCTGCGCGGAACTCGGCGTACCGGTGAACCACCACGGCGGCTCGGCCTCGCCGCCGCTCGGTGACGAACCCGCCGCCCGCGCCGTCTTCATGGTGGAGACCACCTGGTTCTCCCACCGGGCCCTGTGGCACCTCGTCTTCGGCGGCGCGTTCCGCCGCCACCCCGAGCTCAAGCTCGTCCTCACCGAGCAGGGTTCCGGCTGGATCCCCGGCATCCTGGACATGCTGGACTACTACCACGCCCGTCTGGTCGCCGCGGCCTCCCGGGCGGTGACCGCCGAGTCCCGGTTCGGTGCCGGTCTCGCCGCGTCGATGGGCAAGGGCCCCAGCGAGGTCTGGCGCGACAACTGCTTCGTCGGAGCCAGCTTCATGCGCCCCCACGAGGTGCCGCTGCGCGACCGGATCGGCCTCGACAAGATCATGTGGGGCAGCGACTACCCGCACGACGAGGGCACCACCCCGTACTCCCGCGAAGGCCTCCGGATCGCCTACGCGGGCGTGCCGAAGGAGGAGGTCGCGGCGATGACCGGCGGCAACGCCGCCCGCGTCTACGGCTTCGACCTCACCCTCCTCGACGCCCTGGCCGCCGTCCACGGCCCCACCGTCGAGGAGATCGCCGAGCCCCTGAAGGAGGTCCCCGCGGGCGCCACCAGCCCCGCCTTCGCCCCGGGCGGGTCGGTCCGCGTCTGGTGACCCGCCGGGTGCGACCCTCCTGACGTGACCGCACCCCCCGCGCCGGACGAAGCCCACGACGAGGCCCACGGCGGAGGCCTCGGCTCCCGTCTCAACTGGCTCCGGGCCGCCGTGCTCGGAGCCAACGACGGGGTCGTCTCCACCGCGGGCCTCGTCGTCGGCGTCGCCGGCGCCACCGAGTCGCAGGCCGCCCTGCTCACCGCCGGCCTCGCGGGGCTGCTCGCCGGATCGATGTCGATGGCGGCGGGGGAGTACGTCTCGGTCTCCACCCAGCGCGACTCCGAGAAGGCCGCACTCGCCCAGGAGAGACGCGAGCTGCGCGAACGGCCGGAGGCCGAACTCGCCGAACTGACCGGCCTCCTGGCCGCCCGCGGCCTCTCCGGGGAGGTGGCCCGCGAGGCCGCCGAACAGCTCACCGCCCGCGACGCGCTGCGCGCCCACGCGCGCGTGGAGCTGGGCATCGACCCGGACCGGCTCACGATCCCCTGGCACGCCGCGGCCGCCAGCTTCCTCGCCTTCACCGTCGGCGCCCTGCTCCCGCTCCTCGCGATCGTCCTCCCCCCGGCCTCGGCCCGCCTCTGGGTCACGGTCGTCTCCGTCCTCGCGGCCCTGACCCTCACCGGCTGGTGGAGCGCCCGCCTGGGCGAGGCCCCCGCGGGCCGCGCGATCGCCCGCAACGTGGCCGGCGGAGCCCTGGCGATGGCGGTCACCTACGGCGCGGGCTCGCTGCTGGGGGCGACAGGGATCTGAGGCCTCGCCCCGGGCCGCCCGGAAAGCCGCACGTCAGAGCGGTTTGTCAGAAGGTGCCAAAGCTTGCTGACAACTCGTCTCGCATACTTGTTGGTAACCACGTCTAGTCGCGCCCGGCCCCGCGCCCCTACCGTCGTCGGCATGCCGAACCTGCCCGATGTCGTGCTCTGGTCCATACCGGCGTTCGTCCTGCTCACCGTCGTGGAGATGGTCAGCTACCGCCTCCACCCCGACGAGGACGCCGCCGGGTACGAGGCCAAGGACGCCGCCACCAGCATCGGCATGGGGCTCGGGAGCCTCTTCGTCGACCTCGTGTGGAAGATCCCGATCATCGCGATCTACGCCGCCGTCCACGAACTCACCCCGCTGCGCGTGCCCGTCCTGTGGTGGACGATCCCGCTGATGCTGCTCGCCCAGGACTTCTTCTACTACTGGTCGCACCGCGGGCACCACGTCATCCGCGTCCTGTGGGCCAGTCACGTCGTGCACCACAGCAGCCGCAGGTTCAACCTCTCCACCGCGCTGCGCCAGCCCTGGACCGGCTTCACCTCCTGGCCGTTCTATCTGCCGATGATCGCGCTCGGCGTCCACCCGGCCGCCCTCGCCTTCTGCTCCTCGGTCAACCTCGTCTACCAGTTCTGGATCCACACCGAGCGGATCGACCGACTGCCCCGGCCCTTCGAGTACGTCCTCAACACCCCCTCGCACCACCGCGTCCACCACGCCTCCCAGGGCGGCTACCTGGACCGGAACTTCGGCGGGATCCTGATCCTCTGGGACCGGATGTTCGGCTCCTGGGTCGGCGAGACCGACCGGCCCGTCTACGGCCTCACCAAGAACATCGAGACGTACAACCCGCTGCGCGTCGCCACCCACGAGTACGCCGCCATCGCCCGCGACCTGCGGGCCGCGCGGGACTGGCGCGAGCGGGCCGGCCGGATCTTCCGCGGCCCCGGCTGGCAGCCCGCCCCCACGGACGGAACCACCGGCGCCCCCGGCGCCATCAGTACCCCCGCCACCCCTGGCATCCCCACCGCCCCCGCCACCCCCGAGGCCGCCGCGTGACGACTTCCTCCCACGAGCGCTCCCGCGCGTTCTCCCGCGCGCGCTCCCGCGACCTCTCCCGGGCCCTGCTCGCCGCCTTCGGGCTCGCGACCGCCGTCGACCTGATCTCCCTGCTGGCCGGCGCCGAGCTCGGCCACCAGATCGCCAAGCCGCTCCTGATGCCGCTGCTCGCCGCGTACGCCGCCACCCGAGGAGCCCCGAAGCTCCTCGTCGCCGCGCTCCTTCTGGGCTGGGGCGGCGACGTCCTCCTGCTCTCGGACGCCGACCCGGCCTTCCTCCTCGGCATGGGCTCCTTCGCCGTCGGACACGTCTGCTACCTGGTCCTCTTCGGCCGTCGGCGTACGTCCCCGCCGCTGGGCGCCCTCTACGCGGTCGCCCTCGCCGGCACCGTCGTGCTCCTCTGGCCCGACCTCCCCGCCGACCTGCGCATCCCGGTCGCCGGCTACTCGCTGCTCCTCGCCGCCATGGCGTACCGCGCGAGCGCCCTCGGGCTCCTCGCCGGACTCGGCGGCGCCCTGTTCCTGCTGTCCGACACGCTCATCGCCACCGGGGTCGCCGGGTGGCCCCAGCTGCCGGTGCCCGCCTTCTGGGTCATGCTGACCTACATCGCGGCGCAGTACCTGCTGACCGCGGGAGTGCTCCACGCGATGTACGGTGAACGTCGTACAAACGTCTGACAGCAAGGACCGTCCACCATGCGCGCCACCACCATCCACGCCCCGTTCGACATGCGCGTGGAGGACGTGCCCGACCCGGTGGTGCAGGACCCCACCGACGTCGTCGTCCGCGTCCTGCGCGCCTGCGTCTGCGGCAGCGACCTGTGGGCCTACCGCGGCGAGTCCGCCCGGCAGCCCGGCCAGCGCATCGGCCACGAGTTCCTCGGCATCGTCGAGGCGGCGGGCTCCGAGGTCGCCGGCTTCGCCGCCGGAGACCTGGTCGTCGCCCCCTTCGTCTGGTCCGACGGCACCTGCGACCACTGCGCCGAGGGCCTCCAGACCTCCTGCCCGCGCGGCGGCTTCTGGGGCTCGGTCGGCTCCGACGGCGGCCAGGGCGAGGCCGTCCGCGTCCCCTTCGCCGACGGCACCCTCGTCAAGCTCCCCGCCGACGCCGCCTCCGACGACCGGCTCCTCACGGCGCTGCTCGCCCTCTCCGACGTCCTGGGCACCGGCCACCACGCCGCCCTCGGCGCGGGCGTGAAGCCGGGCTCGACCGTCGCCGTCGTCGGCGACGGCGCCGTCGGCCTCTGCGGCGTCCTCGCCGCCAAGCGGCTCGGCGCCGAGCGGATCATCGCGCTCGGCCGGCACACCGCCCGTACCGACATCGCCCGCCTCTTCGGCGCCACCGACGTCGTCGCCGAGCGCGGCGAGGCCGCCGAGGCCGCCGTCCGCGAGCTCACCGGAGGCCAGGGCGCCCACGGCGTCATCGAGGCGGTCGGCACCGAGCAGTCCATGCGGACCGCCGTCGCCATCGCCCGCGACGGCGGCTCCATCGGCTACGTCGGCGTCCCGCACGGCAGCGGCACCGGCCTCGACCTGTCCGTCATGTTCGACCGGAACATCGCGCTGCGCGGCGGCGTCGCCCCGGTCCGGGCGTACATCCCGGAGCTCCTCCCGGACGTCCTCGACGGCACCGTCGACCCGTCCCCGGTCTTCGACCTGACCGTCGGCCTCGACGGCGTCCCGGGCGGCTACAGGGCGATGGACGACCGCACCGCGCTCAAGGTCCTCGTCAAGCCGTAGTCCAGACGGCGTCGTCCGCACCCTGCGGGCCCGGCGGGCGTGACCAGCCCGTCGGGCCGCCCTCGTACGCGACGGGCGACAGCGCGTGCCGCAGCCGCCCCAGCGGCCCCTCCGACTCGGTGAGGTACCGCTCGGGCTCGTACCGGGGCAGCGCGTGCGTCAGCCAGTGGCCGGTCTGGGCGAGGGCGAGCCGGACGAGCCGGGTCCCGCCGTCCCGGTCCTGCTCCGTCAGCGACCGCAGCACCGCCGCCGCGAGCAGATAGCCCGTGCCGTGGTCCAGGGCCTGCGCGGGCAGCGCGCCCGGCTCCCGCGCCGAACCCTCCGTCACGCCGATCCCGGTCGCCACCTGGACCAGGCTGTCGAAGCCGCGCCGCCCGCCCCACGGCCCGTAGTCGCCCCAGGCGGAGAGCCGGGCGATCACGAGCCCCGGCCGGTGGAGGTCGAAGCGGTCGAGGGCGCCCGGCCGGTAGCCGGTGACCAGCACGTCGGCGGAGTCCAGGAGTTCGCCGAGGGTGCGCCGGTCGGACGGGCGGTCCAGATCGAGCGCGGCGCTCCGCTTCCCGACGTCGGTCTCCGCGTGCTGGTCGGGCAGTTCGGGGTTGCCGGGCGGGTCGATCCGCAGCACGTCCGCGCCGAGCAGCGCGAGCGTCCGGGTCGCCACCGGCCCGGCGATCACCCGGGTCAGGTCCAGGACCCGCAGCGGACCCGTACGGCGCCGGGGCGCGGCCCCGTCGAGCCGCTCCCGGGCCAGCAGCGGCCGCGCCGCCACCTCACGGCCCTGCGGGTGCGCCGCCCACTCCCCCGGCGTGCGCAGGGCGACGGCCAGGCCCCCGGCCGCGTACACCGCCGTCTCGACCTCGACCGCCCCGCGCTCCCCGATCGCCGCCGTCACGGCCTCCACCGACTCCTCCCGCACATCGAGCGCGGTCAGCAACGCGGCCCGGTGGTGCGGGTAGTTGGCGTGGGTGCGGACCCAGCCGTCGGCCGCCCGCCAGAACCGGGAGAGCGGCGCGAAGCTCACCGGGGCCCGCCCGTCGATCCGGAGGTGACGCTCGCTCACGAAGGCGGTGGCGACGGCCCCGTCGTCCACCCGGACCGGCCCCGGAAGCCCGGCCCGCTCGACGGCGGCGAGCCCGGCGACCGCGACCGCGGCGCGGGCCAGCTCCATCACGGGCAGCCGCGCGGACAGCAGTCCGGCGGGTCCGCCGTACTCCACCCGGTCCACCAGGGCGGGATCGCCGCCCAGCGCCGACCACAACATCTCCGTACCGGTGCGCACCGTGTTGTCCATGAGCGCAGTGTGGCACCGGGTGCCACGCGAAGGGCCCCGGTGTGTCACACCACACCGGGGCCCTCGTTCAGACGATCCGTGCTCAGCGGCGGACGGCGTCCAGGGCGTCGATCAGACCGGCTCCGTAGAAGCCGTTCTTGTTCTTGCCACCCTCGCAGACGGCGTCGATCTTGCCGTCGCCCTCGATGTCGTACGGGTTGGTGCAGGCGCGCTTGTCGGCCTGCGCGTACAGCAGCGCCTTGAGCGCCGCCGGGCTCGCGTAGGGGTGCGTCGACTTGATCAGGGCCAGGACGCCCGCCGCGTGCGGCGAGGCCATCGACGTGCCGCCCTTGTAGTTGTAGCCCCCGTTGACCGTGGTCGACAGGATGAGGCCGTTGACCGCGGGGGCCTCGGGCGTCTGGTACGCCGTGCGGTCGCCACCGGGGGCGGCGATGTCGATGACACCGAGACCGTAGTTGGAGTACGAGGCCTTCAGGTCCTTGGCGCCGGTCGCGGAGACCGTGACGACACCCGGGAGCATGGCCGGGTAGTCCAGGCACTTCTTCGGGTCGATGACCCGGTCGCCCGGAGTGGTGTCGTTCGGGCTGCTGTTGTCGACGATCGAGTCGGCCGCGAGGTCGAACTTCGAGTTGCCGGCCGCGGCGACGTTGACCGTGCCCTTGTGCTCCGCGTAACGGCTCGCGCGGGTGACGGCCTCGATGAGGGCCTTCTGGTCCGCGTCGTTCTTGCACGCGAACATCC
Organism: Streptomyces sp. NPDC002057; assembly: GCF_040296665.1. NCBI lineage: Bacteria > Bacillati > Actinomycetota > Actinomycetes > Kitasatosporales > Streptomycetaceae > Streptomyces > Streptomyces sp. NPDC002057. Next base: position 5,628 of record NZ_JBEOXR010000004.1, on the reverse strand, counting down.
ACGGGTCGGTGTAGTAGCTGTTGTTCGTGATGTCGACGCCGTGCTCGGCCGCCCACACGAAGCCGCAGACCACGGCCTCCGTGTAGAAGAAGCCGTCCGGGGTGGACACCTTGATGCCGGAGACCTTCACGCCCGGGGCGACACCGGTGATGCCGATGCCGTTCTTCGCGGCGGCGATCGTACCGGCGACGTGCGTGCCGTGGTCGCTCTCGCCCGGGTTCGGACGCCACGAACCGGGGGTGGTGTCCGGCTTGCCGGAGACGCAGTTCGCGGAGGCCTTGGCGTCGAAGTTCGGCGCCAGGTCCGGGTGGGTGTCGTCGACACCCGTGTCGATGACGCCGACGGTGACCCGCTTGCTGCCCAGGGTCCGCTTGTGCGCCTTGTCGGCCTTGATCGCCGGGAGGTCCCACTGCAGGGGCTCGAGGGCGTCCTGCTCGTCCGTCGCCCGGGCGGCGGCGGCCTTGGCCTCGGCCTCGGACAGCGCCTGCGTGCCGCCGCCGACGGAGTTGTCGGTCTGCACGGTGAGCGGGGCGGTACGGGTCGAACCGGCCGACACCACGCCGTAGGCCTTGCGGATCGTCTTCGCGAACTCGGGGTTCTGCGAGTGGACGACTATCACGCCTATCTGGTCGTACGAGATGACCACCTCGCCACCGGCGCGGGCGATCGACTTCTTCACCGAGGCGGCGGTCCAGCGACCTCCGTCGACGTTCACGACGTACGACAGCTTCGGGCCGTCCGCCGTCACCGTGGCCGCTGTGGACGCGTCACTCAGATCCGCGGCGGAGGCAGCGCCGGTGGGAAGGAAGCCGAGCGAGGCCGTGAGCGCGAGACCAACCGGCAGAGCGAGAGCTCGGCCGCGCCTCGATCCCAGATGAGCCATGGGTTCTCCACATCATCCGTATGTACTGTCCGCGCGCGGGTTTACGCGCGGACAGGTGCATGACGAGTGAAGCTATCGCTGATCTTCCCGACCCTTCAATGAGTTGAGAAGACTTCATGAAGATCTGACCGAAGAAATCTCTGGCGTGAACCACTTCCCGTTCCGCTCCGTGCCGTTGGTCAGGGGAGGGGCTCCGGTCGGGGCCCCGCTTCCCGCACCCCTGGTGAGGCCCCCTTGACCATGCCGCCCGCCCCCGCGTCACGAGGAGATTCCGTGGCTACCGAAGCACCGCCGCCGCCCAGAAACGGGACGGAGGCCGCATCCGCCCCCGTACCGCCCACGACGGAACAGTTCGTCGAGGTGCAGGAAGGCGAGGAGTTCGGCGAACTGCGCCGCACCTACCGCTCCTTCGCCTTCCCGCTCACCCTGGCCTTCATCGCCTGGTACCTGCTGTACGTGCTGCTCTCCAACTACGCGGGCGGCTTCATGGGCACCAAGGTCTTCGGCAACATCAACGTGGCGCTCGTCCTCGGCCTCGGCCAGTTCGCCACCACGTTCCTCATCGCCTGGCTCTACTCGCGGCACGCGGCGAACCGGCTCGACCCCAAGGCCGAGGCCATCAGGAACCGTATGGAGGGCGACGCATGAGCACCCCCGTCCTGCTCGCGGCGGGCAACGCCACCAGCGAGCACCGGCCGCTGATCATCGCCCTCTTCGGCGCCTTCGTGATCGCCACCCTGGTCATCACCGTCTGGGCCGGCCGCCAGACCCGCAGCGCCGCCGACTTCTACGCGGGCGGAGGCCAGTTCACCGGCTTCCAGAACGGCCTCGCGATCTCCGGCGACTACATGTCCGCCGCGTCCTTCCTCGGCATCAGCGGCGCCATCGCCCTCTACGGCTACGACGGCTTCCTCTACTCGATCGGCTTCCTGGTCGCCTGGCTGGTCGCGCTGCTCCTGGTCGCCGAACCGCTGCGCAACTCCGGCCGGTTCACGATGGGCGACGTCCTCGCCTACCGGATGCGCCAGCGGCCCGTCAGGACCGCAGCCGGAACCTCCACCATCGTCGTCTCGATCTTCTACCTGCTCGCGCAGATGGCGGGCGCGGGCGTGCTCGTCTCGCTGCTGCTCGGCATCACCAGCGACGGCGGCAAGGTCGCGATCGTCGCCCTGGTCGGCGTCCTGATGATCGTCTACGTGACGATCGGCGGCATGAAGGGCACCACCTGGGTGCAGATGGTGAAGGCCGTCCTGCTCATTGCGGGCACGCTCCTCATCACCTTCCTCATCCTGCTGAAGTTCGACTTCAACCTCTCGCAGCTGCTCGGCGCCGCCGCCACCAACAGCGGCAAGGGCGACGCCTTCCTCGAACCCGGCCTCAAGTACGGCGTCAGCGCCCTGTCGAAGCTCGACTTCATCTCCCTCGGCATCGCCCTCGTCCTCGGCACCGCCGGCCTGCCGCACATCCTGATCCGCTTCTACACGGTGCCGACCGCCAAGGCCGCCCGCAAGTCGGTCAACTGGGCCATCGGCATCATCGGCGCCTTCTACCTGATGACGATCGTCCTCGGCTTCGGCGCCGCCGCCCTGCTCAGCGGCGACACCATCAAGGCGTCCAACAAGGCGGGCAACACGGCGGCCCCGCTCACCGCCCTGGAGGTCGGCGGCGGCGCCGGTTCCACCGGCGGCGCGATCCTCCTCGCGGTCATCTCCGCCGTCGCCTTCGCCACCATCCTCGCCGTCGTCGCCGGACTGACCCTGGCCTCGTCCTCGTCCTTCGCGCACGACATCTACGCCAACGTGATCAGGCGCGGGAAGGCCACCGAGAAGGAGGAGATGCGGGCCGCGCGCTGGTCCACCGTCCTCATCGGCATCGTGTCGATCGCGCTCGGCGCCCTCGCCCGCGACCTCAACGTCGCCGGCCTGGTCGCCCTCGCCTTCGCGGTCGCCGCCTCGGCCAACCTGCCGACGATCCTCTACTCGCTCTTCTGGAAGCGGTTCACCACCCAGGGCGCGCTCTGGTCGATCTACGGCGGACTGGTCTCCTCCGTCGTCCTCGTCCTCTTCTCGCCGGTCGTCTCCGGCGGACCGGCCTCGATGTTCAAGGGCGTGGACTTCCACTGGTTCCCGCTGGAGAACCCCGGCCTCGTCTCGATCCCGCTCGGCTTCCTCCTCGGCTGGCTCGGCTCGCTCCTCTCCAAGGAGGAGCCGGACGCGGGCAAGTACGCGGAGCTGGAGGTCAAGTCCCTCACCGGCGTCGGGGTCGCCGCCGCGGTCAAGCACTGACCGGAGCGCAGTGGTTCGCACACGCTCCGCAGCGATCCACCGGCCGCGTCGTAGAGTTCTACGACGCGGCCGCGCCGGTCCTCGTGACAATCTGCCCTGCTCGTTGTCCGCGTGCTCACGTAGGCTCGAACCACACGCACACCACACGCGATCAACAAGACGGGGAGGGGGCCCACAGTGCTCATCGACACCTACGGCCGTGTCGCCACCGACCTGCGCGTCTCGCTCACGGACCGCTGCAATCTCCGCTGCACGTACTGCATGCCGGAGGAGGGTCTCCAGTGGCTCGCGAAGCCCGATCTCCTCACCGACGACGAGATCGTCCGGCTGATCCGCATCGCGGTCACCGACCTCGGTGTCACCGAGGTCCGCTTCACCGGCGGCGAGCCGCTGCTCCGCCCCGGGCTCGTCGGCATCGTGGAGCGCTGCGCGGCCCTGGAGCCCCGCCCCCGGATGTCCCTCACCACCAACGGCATCGGGCTCAAGCGCACGGCCGCCGCCCTCGAGGCGGCCGGCCTCGACCGGGTCAACGTCTCCCTGGACACCCTGCGCCCCGAGGTCTTCAAGACCCTCACCCGGCGCGACCGCCACCAGGACGTCCTCGACGGCATGGCCGCCGCCCGCGAGGCCGGCCTCACCCCGGTCAAGGTCAACGCGGTCCTGATGCCCGGGCTCAACGCCGACGAGGCCCCCGACCTCCTCGCCTGGGCGGTGACGGAGGGTTACGAGCTCCGCTTCATCGAGCAGATGCCCCTCGACGCCCAGCACGGCTGGAAGCGCGACGGAATGATCACCGCGGGGGACATCCTGGAGTCCCTGCGCACCCGCTTCACCCTGACCCCGGAAGGCGACGACGAGCGCGGCTCGGCCCCCGCCGAGCGCTGGGTCGTCGACGGCGGACCGCACACGGTCGGCGTGATCGCCTCCGTCACCCGTCCGTTCTGCCGGGCCTGCGACCGCACCCGGCTCACCGCCGACGGGCAGGTGCGGACCTGTCTGTTCGCCACCGAGGAGACGGACCTGAGGGCCGCGCTCCGCTCGGACGCCACGGACGGGGACGTCGCGGAGATCTGGAAGAAGGCGATGTGGGGCAAGAAGGCCGGCTCCGGCCTCGACGACCCGAGCTTCCTCCAGCCCGACCGCCCGATGTCGGCGATCGGCGGCTGAGCGGGCGGCGCCCCGGGCGGGCCGGGTCTCAGGACCCGGCGGACTCCCAGTCGGCCAGCGGCACGACGTCCTTGAGGAAACCCCGTACGCCCAGGAACTGGGAGAGGTGTTCGCGGTGCTCCTCGCACGCGAGCCAGGTCTTGCGACGCTCGGGCGTGTGCAGCTTGGGGTTGTTCCACGCGAGCACCCAGACGGCGTCGGCGCGGCAGCCCTTGGCGGAACAGATCGGCTTCTCTTCGCTCACCTGATCATTGTCCAGCAAGGGCGATGCCGAGCAGCCACGGGGGGAGCTGCCCGGCATCGGTCCGTCGCTCCGACGGGGGATGCGGAGCGCGTAGGCAGTATGTCACGGCACATGGGGTGCGGTGCACTGGAACTTCATGATTGATCTGAGCTTTTCTTGAGGTTTCCGGCCACTGTCCGTGATCAGTTCCGGCCGTGCGAACCGTCCGTGTCCGCGTCCCCCGAGGTCTCGGCGGCACCGAGCGCCGGCCGCACCGGAGCCGGCACGAAGGTGGAGGGAAGGGACGGAGCCGTCTCGCGTCCCGCGTTCGCGATGACCACGGCGATGTAGGGGAGCAGGATGCCCAGGGCGAGGCAGACGATCGCCACGTGCCGCTCGACGTTCCACAGCACCGCGGCCCCGATCACGGAGAGCGTCCGGACCGTCATCGAGATGATGTAGCGCCGCTGGCGCCCCCGGACGTCGTCCGCGAGCCCCTGTCGGGCCCCCGTGATCCGGAAGACCTCGCCTCCGTCGCGCTTCGGCATCGCCGTCCACCATCCACCGGTCGCGCCGGACCCTCCCCGGTCCGGACCTCGCTCCACCGTACGCCCGCCGTCCGGCGCCGACGAGACCGGGGCACGGATGGCGCTGTCCGACATGCGCCGTATGGCCGACGGGCCGAGACTGGGCCCACATGCGTACAAGGAGGCGACGATGAGTTGGTTGTGGGCGATCATCGTGGGATTCGTCCTCGGTCTGATCGCGAAGGCGATCCTGCCGGGGAAGCAGCAGATCCCGCTCTGGCTGACGACCGTGTTCGGCATTCTCGGCAGCGTGCTCGGCAACGCCGTCGCGACCTGGATCGGAGTCAACGACACCAAGGGCATCGACTGGACCCGCCACCTGCTCCAGCTGGTCGGCGCCGTCGCGGTGGTCGGGGTGGGCGACATGCTGTGGGCCTCCATCAAGGGCAACCGACAGCGCACCTAGCGGGCGACCCGACAGCGCCTACGGCGCCACGGTGGAACCAGGAGGCCCGGTCCGACACACGAGGTGTCGGACCGGGC